>JAEEQV010000132.1:0-6459 GCA_016285445.1 Bacteroidales bacterium | reverse complement strand
CATAGTGAAAGCGTCTAAGGAGTAAGCATTATGTCGGTATCTTTCTTTTTTGCACAGAGATATTTGTTTTCAAAGAAAAGCAAGAATGCCATAAACTATATCACGACGGTTTCAGTTATTCTCATTGCGTTGGTCAGTTTGGCACTGACGATTACCATGTCGGTGTTTAATGGTTTGTCCGACGTGATTTCTTCAATGTATAATCGTTTTGACCCAGAAATAAAGGTTACGGCAACGTCGGGTCGAGTTTTTTCATTTGATTCGGTAGAACAAAAATTACAGCAAATAGATGAAATAGAGGCATTTGCACCTGTTCTTGAAGATGATGTGTTGTTTACCTATGGCGACAAACAGCTGATTGGCAAACTCAAGGGTGTGGGCGATTCATATATGCAGACGTGTGCCACGGATTCCATAATGGTCGCAGGCGAATTTGCCTTGGAAGAAAATAACGTCCCGTTTGCTTGTGTCGGTCAGGGTGTTGCGCATAAACTCTCGGTTGGACTTATGTATCGCGACGTGTTGTATATCTATGCTCCCGATAGGGAGAAAAAGTCGTCGTTTGCCCCGAACGAAGAGTATAGCAAGGTGTTTGCCTATGCGCGTGGCGTGTTCACGGTGCAAATGGATATCGACAATGAATACGTGATAACTTCGTTGAGGTTGGCACAAGAACTATGGAAATACAAGCATAACGAGATTTCATCAATTGAAATAAAGACGAAGGAAAACGCAGATGTGACGGAGGTCGTAAACAAATTGCAAGAACAGTTGGGTGCGGATTTTTCGGTAAAAGACAGAAATCAGCAACACGCATTTATGTATAAGATTACGCAAGGGGAGAAATTCATCACGTTTCTTATCATCACGTTAATTTTGATTATTGCCTCGTTTAGCATCATCGGTTCACTCACAATGTTGATAATTGACAAACAACGCGATATAAACATTATAAAAAGTTTAGGTGCCGATTCTAAACAGGTGCGCAAGATTTTTATCTTCGAAGGTTGGCTTATCTCCGCATTGGGCGCGGTGATTGGCGTTGCTATAGGTGTCTTGATTTGTTATTTGCAAGAAACATTCGGCATTGTGAAATTACCTGGTGCGTCAGAAAACTTTATTGTGCAGGCATATCCCGTAAAAGTGTTTGTTTCTGATGTCGTAGCCATATTACTTGTGGTGCTTTCGGTGGGTTTTGTCACGGCATATTATCCAGTTCGTAAAATCTCAAAAACACATATTCAATGAATTTTTTAGATATTATCGTTATTATACCTGTGTTGTGGGGCGCTTTCAAGGGCTTTAAGAATGGCTTGATAAGCGAAGGAGGAACGATTGTGGCTCTTGTACTTGGTATTTGGGCTTCGCTACATTTTTCAGATTCTGTGGCAAGTCTGGTTGCCGAATATACGTCGGTTTCTCCTCAATATCAACAAGTTGTTGCTTTTGGTGTCGTTTTCGTCTTTGTGCTGATAGCATGTTTTATAGTAACACGGGTTATATTGCGTTTTTGTAAGGCGATAAAAATCTTGTGGTTGGATAAATTACTCGGAATAGTGTTCGGAATGTCGAAATACTTGATAATTTTAGCATTCATTTTTTATTTGGCGAATACGTTAATTCAAAGTTATGCGACAAAACCAATAGAAACGGTGGAGACGTCGGTATTTTTCAAACCGTTGGCTGAAACGGCGGAATCGGTTGTTTCGGGAAAAATTCAGACGCCACATATCGATAAAAATGATATTTTTGATGTTATAAAAAAAGTTGAACATGAAGATAAATAAAACTAATGCGGCTCGTTTTTTAGACAATCTAAAAATATCGTATGACTTGGTTCCTTACGAAGTCGATGAAAACGATTTGGGTGCCGAACATATTGCAAATCAATTAAATGAACCAATAGAGCAAGTGTTTAAGACGCTTGTATTGCGAGGTGATAAGATTGGCCCGTTCGTGTGCGTGATTCCTGGAAATCTGGAGGTGGATTTGAAGTTGGCGGCAAAATTGTCGGGCAACAAAAATTGTGACATGATTCATCTCAAAGAATTACAACCACTTACGGGATATATCCGTGGCGGATGCTCTCCACTTGCAATGAAGAAAAAATTTCCTACCTTTATACACCAAACTGCGTTGGAGCAAGAAATCATTTATGTAAGTGCCGGCATTCGCGGGTTACAGATAAAGATTAAGCCGAATGATTTGATTGCCGCATCGCAGGCGGTTGTTGGAAATTTAGTTAAAGCATAAGGTTATGGGATTTTTTAACACAATAGGAAAACCGTTTCGGTTGCTGAAAAATAAGTTTCTGTCTTTTCTGCACAATAATTATTTG
The DNA here is from genome assembly GCA_016285445.1 of Bacteroidales bacterium. Lineage (GTDB taxonomy): Bacteria > Bacteroidota > Bacteroidia > Bacteroidales > UBA1715 > UBA1715. The sequence continues at coordinate 4,121 of JAEEQV010000132.1, read as the reverse complement.
AAGGAAAAACTGAACTCAATCATTTTTGGCTCCGACACGCCGGCAGGCAAGATGTTCGATGTCGTGTTATTCATCACTATCTTGTTGAGTGTCATAATCATCATATTGGAGAGTATGCACTTTTTCCCTGATTCAATGCGTACCGTACTCCGTGTGCTGGAATGGGTTTTCACGGCAGTCTTCACTTTTGAATATCTTGCCCGAGTTTATTGTATGGAACGCCCCAGAACGTATATTTTCAGTTTTTGGGGAATCATAGATTTGTTGGCGACCTTGCCAAGTTATATGGGAATCTTTTTCGCTGGAGCTCAAAGTCTTATGGCTATAAGAATTTTCCGTCTTCTGCGAATTTTCCGTATTTTTAAGTTATTCTCGTTCTTGAACGAAGGCAACCTGTTGCTTATGTCGCTGAAACAAAGCAAGCATAAGATTATCATCTTCTTTTTGTTCGCCCTTATTCTGGTCATTTCTATCGGAACGGTTATGTATATCGTTGAAAATGGCAAGAATCCGAACGGATTTGAGGATATACCTAACAGTATTTATTGGGCAATTGTGACAATGACGACGGTAGGTTATGGCGATATAGCCCCTTGTACCACTCTCGGTCGATTCCTTTCCGCTCTTATCATGTTGTTGGGTTACACCGTTTTAGCCGTTCCGACAGGTATTTTCTCTGTTTCATTGATGAACGAGGATAAAAAGCGAAGAACGAAGGTTTGTCCTCATTGTCAGGAACATACCCAAAACCCCGAAGCGAAATTTTGTAGTCATTGTGGAAAGAAATTCGAAATTTCGGATGCCACTGATTTACATACCGATGATAACGAATACAAATAATAAATTGAAAATTGTTTCGTTGTAATATAAAATATCTCAACGTGTTACGGTGTACAAAGCATATCAAGATTTGGTTGGTATCAATGGTTGTATTGGTATCAAACCTTGGTATTGCGCAATCTGCCTTGCAATCGGGAACGTGGGTGCAAGTATCTGTAACAGAATCGGGAGTTTATAAAATCACTTACGAAGATTTGGTGAGTTGGGGCTTTTCAGATATTTCGTCTGTTACCATCGTGGGAAATGGGGCAGGGGAATTGTCGTTAATCAATTCTGAATCACTGCCCGACACGTTGCATCCTGTCGCTGTTTTTATAGAGAAAGGTGCCGATAATGTTTTCAATAACGGTGATTATGTGCTTTTTTATGGACAATCGCCACACGTTTGGAATTATGATTCGGAAACAAAACAATTTTCACACGTTACGCATACTTATAGCGAGAAAAACTATTATTTCGTGACGGTAAACTCGTCTCTGCAAAAAGGTATGACAACTGCTGAAAACAGTTCCTCGGCGACGAAAACCATATCGTCGTACGATTGTTTGCAAGCATACGAACAAAATCTTGTGGCTCCGCTGCAGACGGGAAGAAACCGTTTTGAGTCGATTTCTTCGTCAAAAAGCATTTCGTTTGATTTTCCTCATATTCTTGCCGAAAATCCTGTTGAGATAACAGTGGCAATGGCTGGCCGTCATTCTTCTGCAGCAACGGCTACTGTTTCTGCTAATGGCACGACGGTCGGAAATATCTCGTTTAGCGCTGCAACTACCAATAAGCCGTATGCTCGCTATGTTTCGCAGAAGTTTTCTTATTCGGCTTCGTCGTCTTCGGTTTCCCTGAATATTGCGTTAAACTATTCGGGAGCGAATAGTCGCGGATACCTCGATTTTTGCACGTTACACGCTCGTTGTGGTTTGCAGGTTGACGGAAATGCACAACTCATTTTTCGCGATATTGCCTCAATTGAGGAAGGAAAAAGTGGTTCTTTTGAAATTGCATCGTCTGAAAAAAAGTCTGTCTGGGATATTACTAATCCCGAAAATCCAAAAATTGTTCTCACAACGTTTGCAAGCAATATCACCCGTTTTTCCGCTTCTGTTAATGAACTTCACGAATATGTCGCTTTCTCGAATTCGTTTCGGAGCGTGACGTATGAGAAACGTGTCGAAAATCAGGATATATTGTCGGACTATAATGTTGATATGATTATCGTTGCGAACGATGTGTTCCACGATTATGCACAACAAATAGCCGATTTGCATGCGAAGACAGACAATCTTAACACAATTGTCGTTTCGCAGGAAGCGATTTGTACCGAGTTCTCGGCTGGTAGGAGGGATATTGCCGCAATTCGGAATTTCTTGCGATATGTGTATGAGCGAGGAAATAAAACGTTACGCTATGTGTTGCTGTTCGGGGATGGAATCTATACGAATGAAAGTGTAGAATTAAATGGTAGTCAAATATTTACATTTCAGACAAAGGAAAGTCTGGATGAAGATGGCTCCATTTGCTCCGATGACTTTTTTGCCTTGTTGGGTGCAGGCGATGGCGTTACCGCAAAAGATAGTTTTATTGGAGAAAATGATGTTGCTATCGGTCGTTTTCCCGTTACTACGAAACAGCAGGCTAATGCTTTGACTTATAAAACAATACAATATGCGACAAATCCATCATATCGTGGAAATTGGCAGACGAATCTTTGTTTTTTGGCAGATGATGCCGATGAAGGACAGACAATGCACATGGAGGATGCAAATGCGTTGTGCGACGACATAAATGCCTCATATCCGCAATATAATATTGATAAAATTTTTGCCGATGCGTATGAAGAGGTTCGAAGTGGTGCTGGCGAACGCTATCCCGACGTAAATCTTGCCATTCACAATAGTTTGCAGAAGGGCTGTCTGATTTTTCATTATAGTGGGCATGGGAATGAAACAAGAATGATGGCGGAGTATGCGATTGACGCGGCTATGATTGATTCATGGAACAACAAGGAAAAACTACCATTTTTTATTACAGCTGCGTGCAATATCGCTCATTTTGACTATGACGGTTCTTCTCTCGGTGAAAAACTTTTGGTGAAAGGAGACGGTGGAGGTATCGGTATTATCGGCGCGACACGATATTCCTATGCTTCGTCAAATTATACCTTGTGCGACAATGTGTATCAAATGATTTTCTCGCGCGATGAGGAAAACAAGATACGTACGATTGGCGAAGCATTTCAGTTGGCAAAGGCAAAGACGAAAAATGAAATTTATCAGAATAAACGTGTTTATATTTTATTGGCAGACCCAGCGTTACGTCTTGCTATTCCTGAATATTCCGTTGTTTTGGATTCTATCAATGGTGAAAAATCGGAATCATTCTCTTCGCCAATTAAGGCATTGTCAACTATGCGCGTTTCGGGACATATTATCGATTTTGACGAAAGGGAACAAAACGATTTCAATGGAACGTTGTATGTGAAATTGTTCGATAAGTCACAATCGATTTCCACACTTGGCAATGACGGAAACGACCCTTTGGTGTTTGATTCTTATTCGAATATCTTGTTTCAGGGGCTTGCAAGCGTGAAGAATGGTCGCTTTTCTTTTGAAATGAAGATTCCGCAAGATATTTATTATTACGACGGAAATGGAAAACTAAGCATTTTTGCCGCAAACGATTCGTTACAAGCAGCCGGTGTGTATTTGAATTTGTTGATAAACGGAAGCGAAACCACTGCTGATGACGATTTTACGGGACCGAACATTACGCTTTCGTTCGATAACAAGAAATTTGAAGATGGTGCCATGACGCATCAAAATCCTCGTCTTACCGTCTCGGTGACGGATTCTTCGGGGGTAAATGTCTCAAATGCCTCGTTCGGACACGGCATAACCTTGACGATTGATGACGATGAAGCAAATCAAATTTTGTTGAACGAATTCTTTTATGCTGATTTGAACACGTTTGTTTCGGGAAGTTTGCAATATCAATTGGAAAATTTAGATGAAGGCGAGCATACACTCACCATTTCGGTGAGCGATGCATATAATAACGTCACGGAAGAAACGATACAATTTTATGTTGTTAATTCTCAAAATGTTACGCTCAAGAATCTCTATAATTATCCCAATCCTATGAGCGACAAAACGTGTTTTCACTTTGAACATAATCAGGCAGGGAGCGAGACCTCAGTCATTGTTCGTATTTACGACCGAAATGGTGAATTAGTGAGAACCATTGTTGCAGATGGCTCCTTGGTTGGATTTTCGGTAGATGCGCTT
>JAEEQV010000002.1:0-29255 GCA_016285445.1 Bacteroidales bacterium | reverse complement strand
GGTTGTATCAACGAGGATACGGAGGATATCACGGTGGAATACCCGGAAGTTCCGACGACCGTGGACTTCATAGGGATCGTCTCGAAGCCAGACCCAGTCATAGTGACAGCCGGAAACATAGAGACGGGCAAGAGTTCGGTAGAGGTTAAGTGGTATGACGGCAGCATAGCGAAGTCAACTAATAATCCGTGGCCTACGGGCGACGACCCCGAGACGGAGACGGAGAAGAGCTACTGGGTGAGCCAGACAGTTGAGGGTTGTGAAAGTGAGAAGGCGGAACAAAAGATACAGATAGTGAATTGTCCGTGGGCAGCACCTACGGTAGATGTTTCGACGGTGTGTCAGGATGTGGCGACGATACCAGCGATGACGGCTGAGCAGCAGAGTGGTGTGACGGTTGATAAGTGGGTATGGACGAAAGGTGGCAGCGACCTGAACAACAATAATTCTGAATACACGCAACCAACGAACAACGTGAAGGGCATAACTGAATACAAGGTGTCGTACTGGGCGACAGAACCGATATCGGGCACGTCGTGTCAGTCGCCCGCATCAACGGTGACGACGACGGTGTACGGCCTGCCTGAGATAACATTTGAGAAAAACACGGGGGATGTCTGTTATACTGACGGTTCCGTACAAATAGCATTGACGGCTACTCCTGGTGATGACGGCAATGGTGTGAGCAACGGAAGAGGCAGTGGCGTTTGGACGAGCGACAACAATGCAGTATCCTCATCAAACGTATTCGATACGAAAGCGAACGGCGAGCAGACGGGCACGTACAATTTGAAATATACCTATACCGACGGTCAGGGTTGTGTGAACGAAAATATGAGAACGATTACGGTGACGTATCTTCCAAAACCTGAAACAGAAGGTTTCTATGCTATGACAACACAGGTAAATCCTGTGACGGTGAGAGTGACAAGTTCTCGTGAAAACGGTGCGGTGATAAAATGGTATGCAAATGAAAACGCCATGACGACAAGTCTGGGTGAAGGTGAACGTTGGGAAACTGGCGATGCCACAGACATGATTTGGGACAAAAAATATTATGCTCGTCAGTATAGTGCCGCTGGAGGTTGCTTTAGTGAACCGACGGAAGCGATAGTGAAGATAGTGCCTTGTCCGATACCGCAAGTGACGATAGATGACGAGAAATCGTGCGATTACGAGGAAGTTCCGACGCTGACGGCGACGACGGGCGACTGGACAGAGCGTGATGGCGGCAAGTCATGGTTCAGGTTCTATGCCTCAGCCGATGCGACGCAACCAGAGGGTAAGTCACAGGAAGGAACATATAAACCTAATAAGGGAGAAGGCGTTTATAAATATTACGTGAGTGAGTTTAACACTGAACCGTTACAGTTGCTGACAAATCCAGAAGGATGTGAAGGTCCGAAGAAAGAAGTCAAGCTGACAATCATAGCCACACCGGCTCCAACTATCACATCTTCAGTAGATAATGTGTGTGAAGGTGAGGATAATCCTACTTTTACGGCAATAAAAGGAGAAGGAACGATAGGCTGGTATGAAGAATTTCCAGGTGATAACGGTGTTCCTGGAACGATAATGATGGGTGACGGGAAAACGTTTATTCCAAATGGAAATGATGCAAACGAATATACCATCTGGGCAGTTGCATACAACAACGATTGTTATAGTCCGAGCGTATCGGCAACCTATACTATAAAACCGGTTCCCGATGCGCCTACAACGGAGAATAATGAAGTTTGTTATGGTAATGAAAACACAAGCATTGTTGCTACTGGCGAGGATGAAAGTCAGATTAACTGGTACGCAGATGCCACAAAACAGACTCCTTTGAAATCGAATAGCAAAGGATACACGTCGAAGGAAATATACCCTGGCGAATACACGTACTACGCTGCACAAAAACTTGCCGGTTGCGAAGGCAAGGCGAATGCTGCAGTATTCGTTATAAAATCACTTCCGGGTGTTCCTGTAGTATCTCCACAAAAGAACTTATGCGAGTACGACGATGCACCTATGCTTGAGGCAACAGGTGAGAATGTGAAATGGTATGCGTCCGACAAAGTGACGGAGATAGGAGAGGGTGAGACATACCAGACGACGGACATGACGCCGACGAGAAAGAGCTATTATGCATCACAGACAGTTGACGGTTGCGAGGGCGAAAAAGTCCTGTTATCATATATGGTGAACAAGAAGCCAGATAGCCCGATAGTGACGGGAGCAAGCGTGTGTGAAGGCAGTACGCAAATACCGTCTTTGGGAACAAATCTGAGTGGCGACATTTGGTATGCCGACGAAACGGCGCAGACAAGACTTGGAACAGGGTACAATTTTATTCCTGAAGCAAGCGAGGCTGTTGGTAGTGGCGTTCATCCATTCTATGTTCAACGAGAACAAAATGGTTGCAAGAGTGACGTTGTTATGGTAGGATTGAATGTTATTCGAAAACCGACGTTCTTTATCGGTACCGATACGACAATGTGTATTTATGATACGGTTTTGACTATTCAAGCAAAGAATTTCGATCCTGAAATCACCTCAAAATCGTATGTGGATTGGTCGGTTTCTGGTAGTAAGTTGACAAAGAAATATGTAGATAATGAAGACCACTCCATCCAACCTACCAATATGTTGACGGAAGCAGGAATGTATAAAATAAAAGCTTTATACACATATAAATACGACGCAGTTTCATGCCAGAGTGATACGCTTGAGATGTTGTACAAACTTGTTGATAGGGCTCGAGATCCAATTGTATTCACAAAGGTAATTTGTCAAGGAGAAGAAATAGATCAATTGCAGGCACTTGGTAGTCCGAATGTTGTATGGGAAAGTTTGAGCGGAACGTTACCTACAATGAGTCAAGGTCCGAAATACAAGTTTGATCCTGGACAAGTCTTGGATACGGGAACGTACTATTTCCGCGTGTATGACATAAATATGGTTGATAGCGTTCGAGGGTGTTTGAGTTATATTGATACGGTTTCAATGACGGTGGCACCGCAGGCAAAGACGAAATTATTCGGTTCCGATTCGGTTTGTGTCGGTTCTACGGAGCAGTACTATACGCAATATACGGCGGAAAGTAATTATATGTGGAACGTCACGGGGAATAATCTGAATTATTCAAAAGATGTGAAGTCGTCATCGGTACGTTATGTAGATTGGGGAAATCCGGGAATAGACACGATAACGGTATATGAGCAGACTTGGGCAGGTTGCGAGGGATTCGACACGTTAATAGTAAAAGTCGCATCAATGCCAAGAGCATTCTATACGTGGACGATGCCAGGTGCGTCGAATGTGATTGAAATGACTGACAGCACTATTCAGGATAGCTTGTGGTACACTAATATAGATGGCGAATTAGTGGGTGAACCGATAGAATACACAATGTCGTGGAACTTTGGTCATCTTGGTGAAGATGAATATGCGATAGATACGGTTATCGATTATAAGCAACGGAATTATCCGATACGCGAAGGAAATTATATTTACGGCTACAATTGTCCGATATTAACGGCCACGAACTCATTCGGTTGTAAAGACGTGTATAAAGAATGTATCTTCGTTAATATCGTGTCATCGTTGTATGTCTCGAACGCATTTTCACCAATGAATCCCGCACATAGTGTACGATCATTTCAGCCGAAGGGATACAATCTAAAAACGTGTGAGATTTCTGTCTTTGATAAATGGGGTAACTTATTGTGGTTCTCCGATGCTGTGGAAGATGGAAAATTTGTTGGTTCGTGGGATGGACGATACGAAGGCAAGCTTATGAAGTCAGATGTCTATATTTGGAAAATTGAAGCTACATTCCTCGACGGTCAGGTTTGGGAAGGCTTTGACTCAGGAAATGGTAAAAAGACCAAATATGGAAGTGTGACATTGGTTCGATAATACTCTTGAACATAAATAAAACAAAAACCTTTCGTATATTTGTGCGGAAGGTTTTTTTGTAAATAAGCGGAAGAGAGATGCTCATATCAAGAAATTATCTTTAATTAAACAATGAAGAAACTTGTATTTTCTCTATATTGCATTTTAGTGTGTTACAATGTGCTATCACAAGTTCCTGGAACATGGAATGAGTATTTCTCGTATCGTAGCGTGACGCAGATTGAAAACGTTGATGATAACATTTTTGCATTATGTGATAATGGACTATTTATATACAATACAACATCGCAGGAAATACAAAAGATTAGTAAAGTCAATGGATTGAGTACTGTTGGTCTTACGTGCATGGCGTTTTGCGATTCAACATCTACTTTTCTTATTGGTTATTCGGATGGTACATTGGACATACTTGCGTATCCCTCTCTTAAGGTAACATCAATACCTACTATTGCCCAAAAGAGTTTGTATGGTTCGAAGAAGATTAATAAAATAGTAATGCAAAGTGATACGGCTGTAATTGCAACGGAATTTGGCGTGTTGTCGCTTTCTATGAGAGAGAAAAAATTTATCTCTACATCTATTTTAAGTAACGATGGAAGTTATGTTGCCGTTAAATCAGTCACATTAGAGGCGGATACCGTATATGCGGCAACAGTAAAAGGTATTTTTTCGGCTACTATTACAAAAAATATCTCAGATTTCTCAAATTGGAAAAAACTCACAGGAATTCCATTTGAAGACGACACAATCAATCATATAGCTGTATTGAATGGAGCGATATATTATGCTCATAATAAAGTTAATGAATTAGGGAATACTTTATTTAGAATAAAGGACGGAACCTGTGAGCCGTTCAAGGTATCTTTCTCAAGCATTAGGAATATTAAGGTAAGAAATGAAGAACTTTTGATAGCGTCATCTTATTGTGCTGCAGGTTATGACAAAGATGAGAAGGTTATTTTTTATCAAGATACAAGTAGTTTTAAAATGTGGTACTATACCGACGTGATTTATATGGATTCAGAATGCTGGTGTGCAAGTAAATCAAATGGTATTTTGCATGGGAATACACCTTGTATGCCTAAAGGACCGCAAACCAATATGATTGCAGATATGCAGTATTATGGAAATGATTTACATGTGGTAGAAGGAAATAGTGATGTATGGGATTACGGATATTATGACCGGAAATCAGTTAATGGATATTGGACAGGACACAAGAACTGGGATGTGATAAAATCTGTGTGTGTGTTGTATCACCCCAAAACAACAAAGTATTACTATGGGACGTTAGGTTCTGGTCTGGTTGAAAGTGAGCATACTTGGAATTATAGTAAAATTTATACGAACGAGAATTCTATATTACAAGGTTTTCAATCAAACAAAACTGTGGTTAATATTTCCGATATGACGTATGATAAGAATTACAATATATGGTTGATTAATTATGGTGCAGCATCTCCGATTGTGATGATTGATCAAAATAATAAATGGAAATCATTTGAGGTGGATAACGGATCAAGAGGGAATATATTTAATCATATCTTAGTGGATAGTCGGGGTTTTAAATGGCTTACGGGGACAAACAAGTTGATTGTATTTACGGAAAATAATACGATAGACGATGTTTCTGATGATGCAGTTGTATCAATTTCATTAACCGATAATGAAGGAGTAATAGCATCCTCAACAACTTGTGTCGCTGAAGATTTAGATGGAGAAATTTGGGTGGGGACGAATCAGGGGATCGCGGTACATTCATCACCATCGCGTGTGTTTAAAGATAAACAATCAATATCTCGAATAAAAATAGAAATAGATGGAGAGGTCGGATATTTGTTGAGTTCGGAGTCAATTACATGTATTGCCGTAGATGGGGCAAATAGAAAATGGATAGGTACAGAAAATTCTGGAGTTTTTTTGATTTCTAAAAATGGAACAGAACAGATTAAACATTTTACAAAAGCAAATAGCCCTTTGCCATCAAATGCTGTAACATCTATTGTAATTAGTAAAAGAACAGGTGAGGTATATTTTGGTACTGTAAATGGTCTAGTCTCGTATGTGGGCGACGCAACAGCTGGCGATATCGAGATGAAGAATGTGTTTGTGTATCCAAATCCTGTTCGAGATTCCTATGATGGCGAGATATACATAAATGGTGTTGTTACAGATGCGACAATAAAAATAACTGATGTTTCGGGAAATTTAGTTAAAACTTTAGAGTCGAATGGTGGAACAGCCGTTTGGGATGGAAGAAATACGTTAGGCGAACGTGTACAAACAGGAGTGTATATGGTTTATATCTCAGATGATTCAGGAACAAATACGAAAGTAGAAAAAATACTTTTTATACACTAATCATACTTGTAATCAGGATGAAAGATTTTTATTACTTTTGACTCATTAAATTCATTATCTAATGCAAAATTCTATCGATGTATCTGTAGTTGTTTCTGTTTATAATGAAGAAGCTTGTATAGCAAGTAGTTATACAGAATTTAATAAAGTTTTGTCAGAACTGCAGGAAACGTACGAGTTGATTTTTGTTAACGATGGCAGTGTTGATGACACGTTGTCGATATTGCAAACGATTGTAGAACGAGACGAACATGTTCGTTTGATTAATTTTTCAAGAAATTTCGGTCACGAGTCGGCGATGCTTGCGGGAATTGATTATGCTCGTGGTAATGCTATTATCTGTATGGACAGTGATTTGCAGCATCCACCAGTAAAAATTCCCGAAATGATTGAATTGTGGAAGAATGGTTTTGATGTGGTAAATATGGTTCGCTTGGAGCGGAAAGATGCCACCTTGATGAATAAAATCACATCGAAATGTTTTTATAAATTCATCAACAGCATTTCCGATGCGAAGTTGGCTGAGAATGCGTCGGATTTCTTCTTGATTTCGAGAAATGTTGCTGAAGTATTGAGAAAGGATTTCCGCGAACGCACGCGGTTTTTGCGTGGATTGATCCAATTGGTGGGTTACAACAGAACTACGTTGGAATATGTGGCACAGGAACGGACAGCAGGTAAAAGCCATTATTCCTTCTTTAAGTTGCTAAAACTTTCTTTTTCGGCTATTTCGTCGTTTTCAAAAATCCCTTTGCAGTTGGGCATCTTTGCAGGAATCGTCTTCGGTTGCATCAGTTTGATTTTGATAATTTATTCACTTGTGATGTGGTTCTTGAACACGCCAGTTTCTGGTTATACCACGCTGGTCGTGTTTATGAGTGCCTTTGCCAGCGTCCAGATGTTCGTAATTGGAATTATAGGACAATATATGGGATACATTTTTGATGAGATCAAAGGACGACCAATTTATATAGTGAAAGAAGTAATTGAGAAAAATAACTCATGGGAAAATATACAAAGATAACGACAGTCATATTAAGTTTCTTTGTATGTGTGTGCCTAATAAAACTATTCGACACCATTTTGTTGTTTTTCCTTCAGTCTTTAGTGCCCGCAAACGCTATAGCATATGCTTTTCTCCATAATTTCATTGCTGTAGCACTATTAAGTATAGTACTTGTTTTACTGTATTGGATATTGTCTTTTTTTTCAGAGAAACTTGCTTATTATGTGGTCGCAGCAATAACTTCTATTTTGATTATTTCTGAAGTTGGAATAGATATTTTTGCAGCAAAGAGTGGCGTTTTGTTGGGAAGCGAACTTCTTGCCCGTCCTGTTGGCGAATCTGTTGAAACGGTATATGCGTCAATAGGTGTATGGTCTATAATATTTCTTATTGTTGCATTGGTATTCGTCTTCTTTTTTTTGTTTTTTTGTGAGAAAGTATCAAAAAAACTCAGTAAAAAGAGTCCATTATTGTTAGTGATAGTTGCAGTGTTCGCCTCTTTTGTGTGGCTGTTACCCCGATTAGAGCAAAAGTTCGATAAACCTCAGATAGAGAATTTCGTCAGTAATAAATTCTTGTATTTAGTTCGTTCTTGCTGGGTTAATAGTGTAAATTCTTTGGGACAGGAAAATGCGTTTGATGCCCAAGGTCAACGGATTGAAGTAGATGAAGAAAAGTTACAACAGTTTGTGTCACTTACGACGAAACAGAATTGTCTTGATATTTTATTTCCGTTAGAACGGAAATCAACAACACTGGAAGATGTATTGTCTCCTTTTTTTAAGAAATGTGCAGTTAAGCCCAATGTTGTTTTTATTGTTGTCGAGTCATTAGGACGGGAGTGGAGCGGTAAAACAGACTTAGGTGTAAGTTATACTCCATTTATTGATTCCTTGGCAAAACATTCTTTATATTGGTCTAATTGTTTGTCAACAACTAAGCGAAGTTTTGGAGCCGTTCCCACGATCACGGGTTCGTTACCCCATGGTCCAAGAGGTTTCCAATTGGGGAATATGCCAGCACATAACACAATGTTATCTATCATGAAAAATGCAGGTTATCAAACCAATGCGTTTTATGCAAGTGATTTTTCGTTTGATGCTGTCCGTGAACTTTTGTCGGAACAGCAAATAGATTTCATGTCGGTTGATTTTCAACAAGAATGTTTTTCTCGTAAGGGATCAACGTGGGGAACATATTGGGGTTATCACGATGAATTTATGTTTAGCCGGAGTCTTGAAATACTGTCGGAGCAGCAAAAGGAGCCATATTGTAATCTTTATATTACAATCTCATCACACGATGAAATAAATGATAGAAATGCGAGGATGGAAGCGATGTTGCAAAAGACTCATGAAATTATTGCACGTTTGCCGAAAGAAAAACAAGCAAGTCAATTAAACCATGACAAGAAACTTGCAACTATGGTCTATACAGACTACGCTTTGCAACAATTCTTTGCACAATATGCTCAGCGACCGGAGTTTGAACATACGATATTTGTTATTACAGGCGATCACTCAGCCGAGATAGATGTGAGAAATCGGTTGGGTATGTATCATGTGCCGTTACTTTTGTATTCGCCATTGTTACAACGAGTAGGCTATTTCACTCCAGTTATCACCCATGCTGATATAGCACCATCGCTGTCACGCTTGCTTCAAAATACGTACGGAGTACAGATGCCCGAAACTGTTTCATGGGTATCGAATGGTCTTGACACTTCGCAAAACTTTAAAGCGGAAAAGAAAAAATTATTGATGGATTACGCTCACGATATAGGTGAGATACTTTACGGAAAGTATTTCTTTTATAAAGAGAAGAAATCGGTATATGAAATTGACAGTAATCTAAATCTGACGAAAATAAATGATGAAAGATTATACGACAGTATTCAGAATGTTTTGTTATTGTTCAAGTACGTAAATAACTACGTATATCTTAATGACAAATTGATACATCAGTCAATATATGGAAATGATAGCTATTCAAATATTGAATGCGTCACAATCGATAGTGTAGAATGTCAGGCTACGGAGAAAAATCCGAAAGAGCAGGCTCCGAATACGTATTATTTGCTTGAGAAAAAATCTATCAGGAAAAAAGCAAATGCTAAACGGTTGAGAGTCAGCGTTACTGCTGATATTTGTATAACGGGCGAAGTGTGGCAAGACAATCAAATGTCTATGTTTTTTGATTGTCAGGCAAATGGTAAGCAGAAACAAGTGTTTTCCGATAAGATTGTGAAATTTGTGCTTGATGAGCATATAGAATCTGGTAAGTGGTACACTCTAAATGTTTCGAAGAAATTTGATGTCCTTAATGCGTATGAGCCAAGAATAAGCCTTTATATCCAAACAACGGATAAAAAAGAATATTGGGTTCCAAATAACCATGTGTCATTAAAAAATATTAAAATTTATATAGATGAGCAATAATCGATTTCTACGAATAATAATGCTTCTTTGTGTATTCTCTATCATTTTTATTTCGTGCAAAAAAGAACAAACAAGCCAATTTAATTGTTTGACGAATTTTGAAGGAAATGATACTGTCTATTTGGATATGGATTTGGAAAATGCAGTGATAGAGGGCATCGTTATTCCCACGAAAAAGCAAGTTGAAAATGGATATTTTGTTTTTGAATATAACGTAAAACAGTCCGTAAAACCGTTGTTTTATAAGATATTTTATCAAAATGAGACATATAAATTTGATGATGAAGATTCGTTGAATTATGAAAATTTCTATGGTAGTTGGGAAGATGTTGCAACCGAATTTAAGCAGGTTCCAGCAAATGGAGAGATAAAAGATTCGTTTCGTATCGTTGGTAATCCACGTGATGAAAAAATCTATTATGGGAAAGATTTGACGGAATACGATGCGAGTCAGGAAAAAATTATGCAAGGCGTAGAAGAATTGAAAAAAGATGCAAAACGTTATGAGCAAATAGTTGAGAAAGCCCGAGAAAACAACATGTCTGTTGAACAACAACTTTTTTTAGATGCCCGTTGGATTATTACAAATGCTCGCCATAAAGGTTTTGTTAATCATCGTTGGAAACGTAATCCTCGAGTTGGAGTGTATATGTTTTATTTGGTTGTATGTACAGAAGAGGGTTTGGAACAAATGCCAGATTACATAAAAAATATAGGAAAAACGAATGAACAAGGCTGTTTTGTAAACCCAATATCATGGTTTGAAAGTCATAAGAACGAGCATATTATGTTTTTCAAAGGTTCAAAAGTATTAAAGACACGTGCCGTAATTACTGCTAAGCAAGGCGTATTTACTGATGAGACAACTTTACGTAATCCCAATTATAACTTATCCTATGTGGATTCCTTGTGTGGAACAGGGGTCGATTTGTATAAACACGCACTTTTTCAACAACATTATTCCGTTGTAAGTCATGCATTTAATCTTCGAAACATTCCTGTAATAAAAGATGTTGTTGCCGACAAAGACTATTATACTCGTGCGGAATATGAGGCGAACAAAACAAGATTTGATTCGTCACAATTGATTTATGGTTATCCGCAGTCTTCGGAATGTCCGTGTGCTACGGTAAAAGTTAGAGGAAACGGTGATTATATTACACTTATTAATCCTCATAGTGAGGATTTACAACATTTGAAAAAAGAATCTACAGGTGTAAAAACGAGAGTTGGTTTTACGTATGGAAAATTCCGTGGAAAAATAAAATTTCCTGTTATGTTGAATCAAGAAAATATATGGAATGGGTTGACCTATGCCTTTTGGCTCATTTATCAGGATAATAATAAGTGGAATGCGAGACGAGCAGTCGATGGATATATTCCTAAAGGAGATAATAGTAAGAATCCCCAACGTACGGCACAAACAAATTATTCTGAGATTGATATTGAAATTATAAAAGTTTCAAAATACTGGCCTAAAAACTATTATGGTTGGGGAAATCATGTGGAAGATGCGACACAGACCGATGAGGTAATGTATTGCTGTACAAACTGGGATTTGGCAAATCCTACGCCACCAAAATTCAAGTCTGGAATATCTTCAATAAAATATAAAGACCAAATATACGAAATGTTGCGTTGGAGTAATTTATACAAGGCATTAACAATTAGAACGCCGATAAAAAATGATGTGTTTAAGGAAGAATACTATTATTATGAGATAGATTGGTCGCCACGTGAAATCGTGTGGAAAATAGGAAAAACACCTGAAACGATGCAGGTTGTTGGCTATATGAACGAGAATTGTACGGTAATTCCAAATAATCAAATGCTTTGTGTGATAACACAAGAATACCACTATTCAGAATTCTGGCCACCCGTGGTTTTTGAGCAAGGGCTTATTCCGTATCACAAAACGGATATTGAAGGACGTGTTTATGAAATAGTGATAGAATAACTTAATACGCTATTGGCTCGTCAAAATCAACCAATACAACTTTTACATTAGGGGTTCTGCACATATCAATCGTGCGTTTTACACTTTCAGGATTTTTTGCTGCCGGCGTGTTCCAAAAATGCACATTCATATTGGGAAAAGAATCGGTGAGAATAGGAAACATTGTGTATTCACAACTAATGGCATATGGATTCGCTTTTTCAATATCTTTTTTTACTGTTTTATACCAAGAAAGAGTATCGTACGTTTGCCAATAGTGGAAATTTTCAACCCATAAGATGGTTTTTAAGTGTGCATTGTTGACTATTTTTATGACATGAGGATTCCTACTTTCAATAAAAATTTTGTCGGTGACGTGATGCTTTTGAGCAACGGTTTTTATGATTGCAAGAAAAGCCTCCGCATTTTGTGGAGATATGTTTTTGCAATCAAGCCAATAACAGTTTTTTTGAGGATTATCTAATGCAGAAAACCATGTTTCAAGAGTAACGTTTTTTGCAGTGTCATACAATTCATGACCGATGAAAATCTGGTTCTGATATTCGGAATAATTAAGATTTAATTCAAGACCGTCAAATAATTTTTGTTTGATTTTTGCTGTGTTTGTGTCATCAACTTCGTGAGCCCAAACTTTTGACATAACAAATTCTATTGAATACCCTTGATTGGTGCTATCATCAGCTTTGTTTGTTACGCTGTCTGATACCATTCCGTCTTGGCAAGAAACAAGATTAATAATTGCAAGGAAAAAGCATGGCAAAAGACTATTGTGAGATAGAAGTTTTTTCATTTCCATAGAGATTGTTATTTAATTATCGTATAATCTACAAGTACAACTTTGACATTGGGTGTGTTTTCCATATCAATTGTTTTTTGCTCAACAGAAGGAGTTATTGTTTGCGGAGTGTTCCAAAAGTGAATTTTTTTGTCTGGAAAGGAATCTGATAAACTTGGGAACATGGTATAATCACAACTAATGCCCCAAGGTTCTAAGGTTGCTATATCCGAGGCTGTCTCGTTGTACCATTGTAATGTATCTGCCGTAAAATTTGCCACCCCAAGTAAGACGTGTAAATCGTATTTTTTCACAAATAGAGGAAGTAAAAGGTTTTTATAATTCATTGTTAATAGTATTTAATTCTTGGGAGATACCAATAATGTAATCACCTTCGTTGAAATAGAGAAGTTTTGGGTTTGTCTTATGGTTTATAGAGTCACGACCGTCAAAAATGTAAATGCAGTCATTCTCAACTGATGTAAAAGGTTCTATTTCGCCTGTGTTATGTACTAACCAAAAATAGTTCATGGTGAGGTTATATTTCAATGCGTATTCAGCAAAAGAATAGTATTCTTTACTCGTGAAATGTGTACTTGAATCAAAAACAAGATGCTTAAATGAACCAGATTCGCCAACTTTATTCATGACGCCATCATTGAATGTAATGTATTCATTTGGTGTTGTAAAAGTTGTCTCTTTTCTACGATTAAGGTAACTGCTTAAATCAACAATTTGAATTGTCACAAAGAGAGAAATGATGATGAGAGAATTCTTTGGGGAAAAGAATTTGTTCGTGATAAAAATGTTTGCGATAAAAATGAGATAGACAACACTCCAGATAAATCTACCAGTAGAACGGAATATGCTCCAAAAGTCAACAACTTTTTGTGGTAAAATGTTAATGTAATTTATAATTGTCCCTTTCCCAAACATAATTCGTGGCGAACATGCTAATATAAAGAAAATGGCTGCTAAACACATTGATATGATGTAGTACCAACGATTCCTTGACTGAAAAGGCTGTGTTTTTTTCTTGAAAAGAGAGTATACGACGACAATAAACGAAAACAAAGAAAAAAGAATCATGCCAAGCCCAAGATATCCAAATCCTTCGTGTTGCCATTGCCCATAGGGGAGATTATGAAGAAAACGTGATGTTCCAATTGGGTTTACAAACCCATTCAGATTAAACGTGAATATTGTGAGACCATCGTCATCGAATGTCGCGCCAAAATGTGAGAATCCGCCCATAATCAATATCATGACAATGGCAGAAATGCAATAAATAATGGGATAAAGCAAAGATTTGTAGTTTTTCTCCTGTAAAATGTCCCATGCAACGCAACCACACAAAAAGATGGCAACCATAGGAAGAAAATACAAATGAATACCAATAACAAGGAATCCCATTATGCACCAAAGGACGCAGTTCTGAAGGAATGTTTTGGGTTTTTCACTTCTCCAAATAAATTCCGAAATTGCCCACAAAATCAACCACTGCCCGGCTAATGCTTCGTGTCCAAATAAACGGAAGAACAGCACGGGTGATAGTGTGAAAAATAAACTTCCAATTAAAACGATGCTGTTATTTTTACAAAAACGTTTGAGAATCTTTGCCCCTAAAAACGATTGTAAAAGTATGCAAAGCAATCCCCATAATCCAAAATATTGAAAGTGTTCTGGCAAGATAGGCGAAAGCATTTTGAAAAAGGATGCAACTAATGGAATTGAATCGGTGTAAATAATAGAAACGGGATAGGGATAGGTAAGTGAATTGAACATTCCTAAAGGGAAAAACCAAGGGTCGCGACGAAATGCTTGCCAACCAATATTGTGTTGTTCTAAATCCCCTCCTATGAGCCATTCCGTGTTACAAGGTTTTACTATTTCAAGTCCGTAGATACATGTAAAAACAATAAAACCCAGAAGAAAGGTTAAAAGATATAAGATTTTGTCGGAAAAATGAAAATTCTTGATCATTCTGGGATGATTTTGTTGTTATTCATAATATACCTATCAACTGACTTGTATGATTCAAAAAGTGGTGCAATATACTTATTTTTATCATTTACTTCTCGTAAACGAACTTGATGATTTTTGAGATAAATCTCATACGAGGAATTGTTTAAGTAAAAATAATTCTTGTAAATAAGATTTGTAATACGTCTTGATGTTGTGTTAAATTGTGGAGAGAATGAATTTGATAATGCTATGTCGCATGTATCAAGTCCCGTATTTAGCCAAGCCACGTTTTCGGGAACTTGTAAAGAATGTGTTTGTTGTAAGTAGGTGAGCAACGAGGGGGTAATGTCACGATGAGAAACTATTGAGGTAAATGATTTTGTGGTCTTGAGTAAAGGAGACCAAACAATAAGGGGAACGTGATAGCGGTATAAGATAGATTCCTCAATGCTTATGTCATTGGTGTTGATGCTGGTAGAGAGACAATTATGGTCTCCTGTGATGATGAAAATAGTGTTCTCGAATCCTTCGTGTTTTTTATATTCGCCCACTAATTGGCGTATGCATTTATCAACGTAAAGATATACCGCACTATTCTCTATTTTAGGATTTTGTTTTTCAAACGTTTTGTAAAGAGTTTCGTATTTTTCTTGGTTCGGATATGAAATTGGTTCATGGGAAGTGAGTGTTAAATATACGTCAAGTCGTTTTTCGTTGTAGGCAATTTGTCGTGTAGCTTCTGCGAACATTGCAGAATCAAACATTCCCCAAGGATTATTTTTCAATGTCTCTTTTATTTTTCCGGGTGCAAGTCTTTGATTGAGATTGTTGTCATAAAGAAACGACTCCATATTGTCAAAACCAAGCCAACCACCATAAAAGAAGTTGAATTTATACTTGTTCTTTGTAAGTATTCTGGGTAAAGAGGTATATGTTAGTGTGTTGGTTTTATGATTCAAAAAACCGCCGTTCCCAAATGGGAGTGGACCTAAAATGCTTGGTAATACACCCATTGTTCGTGGGGTGGTTGAAAAACAATTTTCCCAATATAAGCCATTTCCTGCCAATGAATCCAGGAATGGCGTTGCTGAGGTGTATCTGCTATGAATTCCGCTATTTTCGCGGGCAAGACCTTCTACAAGTATGATTACGATATTGGGGCTTTGGTCGGTATTTTGTAAAAACGAGGAAAGAATATTTTTCGTTGGGATTTTGTGACAAAGAGGGGTGCTTTTTTCAAATTGTAGCTGAGGGAAATAACTCTGTAATGTCGTAGTTGACTCGGTAATGTTGGATTCACTTTGTTGAGATTCTATGAATTCAGTTACGCTGTCTTCAATGAAAAACGATAGTTTGTTTAATGAGGTGTAAAACTGAACATTTATGAGTTTCTCGGTATTTGTAACAGATTTGGTAAAAAAAGAACAAATAAGAATGAGAGAAATCCCAATATCCGTAATATGATGTAGTTTATTGCCTTTGCAATATTTTGAGTACCAAATAAATAAAGCGACGATTCCGCATAAAAAAAAGTAGAAATACCATGGCGTTTTGTGGGTCGTTTGTATGATAGCGATTAATTCTGAAGGAGAATAATAAAACAAAACAGCTCCTAATGGAACATTTGCTTCGTGGAAATAGTATGAAAGCAAAGTTTCTAAAACGAGAAAGATACTGTAGAATACTATGAAAAATATCTTTGCTGAATGTACTGTCTTTTTTTGAGCAAACAGAATAAAAAGAGGGAAGGTAAAAATAATTGTTTTTAGGCAAAAGAGTGTGTCGTTTGCAATCCCAATTACGTTTGCCTTAAAAAGCAACCCTTGTCGCCCATTAGACATACAGAATAATTGGAAAAGACGAAATAAGACAATACATGCAACAACGCCGATAAATAAATCTATGAAAATAGTAATACTTGATTTATACGTTGTCGGTTTGTTTTCCATTGTTTTTGTTTTTGCAAAAGAAAGAAATCTTATGAGAAAAGCGATGGTTGTTGTGTATTTTTTTCCCTATCAAATGGAAGAATATGCTATCTTTGCTTGCGAAAATTTGTATCCATTGCGAAAATAGTTGTATGGTATTTAGTTCGTTAGTATTTTTATATATCTTCTTGCCCTTCGTTCTATTAGGCTTGTCGGTCTGTAAAAAAATACCATATCAAAACACATTTTTATTTCTTGCAAGTTTATTGTTTTATTCGTGGGGAGGAGTTCGTTATACGTTCATTCTTCTCATTTCAATTCTTTTGAATTGGGTATTTGGATTAGGAATAGCGAAGTATAAGGGACATAAAAAGCTTTTTTTAACAGCAAGTGTTCTTGTGAATTTGTCAATATTGGTGTTCTATAAATACACGAATTTCTTTATTGATAATGTTAATGTACTTATGTCGTGTTTCAGATTAAACTCAATAATAGTAACAGAAATCGTTCTTCCCATAGGAATATCGTTTTATACATTTCAAGGTATTTCGTATGTGATTGATGTATATCGGGAAACGGTTTCTCCACAAAAGAATTTCTTGAAACTTGGAACATATATTTCTCTTTTCCCTCAACTGATAGCCGGGCCAATTATTCGCTACAAAGAATTAGAATCTCAGTTGTCGGAGCGAGCTTTTTCGCTGGATAATCTGTATGAAGGATTGAAACTGTTTATTATTGGTTTGGCGAGGAAAGTCTTGATTGCAAATCAGTTGGCGATAGTTGCTGATGCAATCTTTTCTCGTGCCCCAGAAACATTAGGATTATTGCCAGCGTGGCTGGGAATTATTTGTTATACGTTACAAATCTACTATGATTTTGCAGGGTATTCTGATATGGCAATTGGTTTGGGAAGAATGTTTGGATTCTCCTTCCCAGAAAACTTCAATTTCCCATATATTGCCAAATCAATAAAAGAATTTTGGCGTCGATGGCATATGACTCTTTCCGCTTGGTTCAAGGATTATTTGTACATACCATTAGGAGGAAATCGTTGTAGTAAATACCGTTTGTATTTCAATTTGTATGTCGTCTTTTTCTGTACTGGGTTTTGGCATGGAGCAAGTTGGAATTTTATAGTGTGGGGCTTGTGGCATGGAACTTTTTTAGTTATAGAAAGAATAGGGCTTGGAAATTGGTTAGAGCGAAGAACTGTGATATTCCAACACGTATATGCATTATTGGTGGTTATGATAGGATGGGTATTTTTCAGAGCAGAAAATCTTGACTATGCGGTAGAATATTTAAAAAGTATGTTTTGGATTCGGAAGGCAGAAATTCCCAACTTTTTTTTATTGGAATATGCTACGATATACAATTCTGTTATTTTATGTATTGCTATTGTTTGTGCAACTCCAATTGTCGCAAGTATTAATACGAAAATTAAAGAAAAATCGTTAAAAAATAGCTGTACTTGTTCTATTCGCTATAGTGTAATTGCGATTTTTGTTTTGATTGTGATGATTTTGGCTACCAATTATCTGATTAACGGAGGTTATAATCCTTTTATTTACTTTAGGTTCTGACGAAATGCAAAGGAAGTCTTTTCAAATAATAACAATAAGCGTGTTTGTATTGATGTTGCTCTTGCCGACAATACAGGCAATTATTCCTGTCATTCCTCAACCTAAAATAGGAAATGAAAATCGTACTCTTGCTAAATTCCCTAAATTTTCTTTTGATAAGATAGACGAGTTTCCTGCAAAGTTTGAGGCGTTCTATAACGATCATTTCCCGTTGCGAGCTTTATATATCGCTTCCACATTTAATATTAAAATAGCACAATGGAAATCACCTGTAAAAGGAACGATAATCGGGAAGAATGGTTTTATGTTTGCTTCGAAAGAAACGAAAGTTTATACGGGACAATTAAAAATGACAAATGATGAAATCAATGTGTTTGTAAAAACTTTGAAAACAAGGAATAAATATCTACAAGAAAAAGGTATTAAGTTTTATGTGGTGTTAGTTCCCTCTTGTTTAGAAATCTATTCTGAAAATCTTCCTTTGTATATTTGTCGGGCTAATGAAACACAAACCGATATTCTTTGTAAAATGATGAGCGATAGTGCCAACGAGGTAAATTTTGTTTATCTAAAAGATTGTCTTTTGTCTAAAAAAAATAAAGGACAATTATATAGAAAATACGATAATCATTGGAACTCGTTGGCAGCCTATTATGGCTCGATTGAAGCGATGAAGATGATAAAAAAAGATTTCCCACAAATTAAATTGTTGGAAAAACAAGACTTCGACTTTCATTACGATTTGTTAGTTCGTGGAAATTTGGTGGAAGCAATGCTAACAGAAAAGAACAAAGATTGGTTCGCTCCAGATACAATTTATGATGTTCATTGCAAAAGCTCTGTTTGTCATATAACCAAGGGTGAAAAACGAGGATATGAGCCACCAATAGGTTTTTCATATCCCAATAGTTATGAGAGCGTTTTTCAAACAGACAAAAATCAATATCCTAAAGCATTTGTTATAAGAGATTCGTTCTGGGGTAATCTGGGAAACTTTATGATTCCGTATTTCAGGGAGACGGTCGCAATTTGGGATAACTGGCGATATGGTAATAATTATCATTTGATTGCCAAAGAAAATCCAGATGTAGTTCTTTTGCAAATATATGAGCCACACATAGATAACTTGGTCAATAACGATAAAAACAAATAAAATGGAACAACAAAAGAAACGCTTAGTTTATATAGATTGTCTTCGTGGATTTAGCATGATATTTGTTTTGTATCAGCATATACTAACATTCTCACTGGATGTTCCGCCATCTTGGTTTGCCGAGGTGGTACGTTCTTTTAGAATGCCCTTGTTCTTCTTCATAAGTGGCTTTGTGTCATATAAAGCCGCTTTTGAGTGGAATATCTCCAATTTTGGAAAGATTCAATTAAAGAAACTCCGTGGACAGTTGCTACCTACGATAGTTATGTTCAGCATTTTTGTGGCTCTTCATGGTGGACATTATACGGAAGGGATGTTTGGACGAGAAAAGACAGGATATTGGTTTACTCTGGTTTCGTTCGAGATATTCTTGACGTATTGCGTTATAAATATGTTTTTTTCAAAAGTGAAAAATAAGAATATCATAATGCTTGTCTTGGGTATTATGGCAATTGGAATTTCGTGCGTGTGGTATTATTTAGGAAATTATGAAAATGAATATAAAGGACGTTGGTTCGAATTTTTCTCGTTGGCATATTATGCACGATATTTTATATATTTCATAGCAGGAATTATTGTAAAAAGTAAAATAGAAGTGTTTCATACGTGGATAGAAAACAAATATCTCAATTTCGTTATATTTTTTTTAGCATTTGTGTTGCCTATAATATTCCCTGATTATAATGCTGTGATAATCATATTTTCTCGTTTATGGTGCATATACACGCTATTTTATACAGGAAGATTTTTCTTTGAGAGAAAAGATTCTTTCTTATCAAAAGGCCTCTCGATAATTGGTACTCACACGTTGGAGATATATTTCTTGCATTATTTTTTATTGTTTAAGTTACCTCTTATTTCTCAGTGGTTGCGAACATTGTTGACGGATTACTGTTTTAAGGGCCATAGTGCAGAATGGTTAATGGAAATTCTTGTTGTGGGGCTTATTGCCATATTTTTGTGTTTCGTCTGTGTTGGTATAAAAAAGGTGATTTCAGCCTTTCCAGTCGTTTCGGAACTATGTTTTGGACCAGAAAAGAAAGAAAACAAGAGTAACGATACAAAGGAATTGAATCGATAAATGTCAGTTATTTCATATATACGTTCCAATCAAAAACTCATGGAAATTGTCCGTTGGGGGTGCGTTGGCGTGGTTGCCACTGCCATTCACTACGGTATATATTATCTACTCAAGGAATTTATAACACCACAGACGGAATTTTGGCTAAATGTAGATTACACACTTGGCTATATCATTAGTTTCTTCGGAAATTTCTTCCTGTCGGCATATTTCACATTCCACGAAAAACCTTCGCTGAAAAAAGGATTTGGGTTTGGCATTGCCCACGCAATAAATTACGGATTACACATCTTGTTCCTCAATATCTTCTTGTGGTTTGGACTTTCGTCAACAATCGCTCCAGTATTTGTTTTTATAATCGTGGTTCCTATCAATTTCTTGATGGTTCGGTTTGTTTTTAAGAAGCAATGACTTACACTTCTGTCAGCAGCCAAGCCATATATAACGGCAATGTTGTAATGGTTCCATTCGTTCCCACATTATAATTGCCCAATTTGATACACTTATACACCTGGTATTTTTCGGGGTGAGCCAAAATGGTTTTTGAACTCTTGGTATTTCCTGTTTGTGATTTCACTTCAAGTAGCGATTACAATTGTATCAACCTCAAGTGATTCCGCAAAAAATTGTGCATACTCTGGATTTTCAAAAAAATTCAGATAAACCACATTTTTGTAGTTTTTCTTGGCAAAATCGCAAAAAGAATATGTTTTTCCACACTGACGGCATCCTTTTACAATCAAAGGATTATGATTTTTCTGTGATTTCCACTGAAGAAACGTTGACTCAATTTTTCGCCGAAACATATCTACTTCATAATTAACTATTTACGATGTAAATATAAACTTTTTCAAGGGAGTTTTCAAAAATTCGTACAACTTTTTCAAGGGAGTTTTTAATGGTTTTTACAACTTTTTTAAGGGACTTTTGAAAATTATAACTTTTCAATTCGTTGTGTTTTAATAACACTGTCCGATTTCAATTGTATAATGTACAACCCCTTAGGAAAATATGACATGTCAATTGAGGAAACTTTGTTGGTTGCTATTTTTTCTTTAAAAACTTTCTTCCCTGTTATATCGTGTATAGTACAATGAACTGTTTCCGAAGTAGATCTGAAGTAAATGAACACCGAATCAGTTATTGGATTCGGGAAAACAAAAAACATAGATGTTTCTTCAGAAGATTTCAAAGGCGATTTATGCCAATCATCTACCGCCTTTATTGCACATTCTCTAGCTTGAAAAGCTATTGTGTCGGAAAATTGTTGAGGATGCCAAAAGATATTCTCTATTGATTTGCCATAGACAGGTGTAAATAGTGTTTCGTACAAAGTACAAGCAATTATATAGCGTCCAACTCCATAATCCATGTGATAGCCGTCACGGGTCAGCGATTTGTCAGTATTGAGCTCAGTTGCTCGGGCGTTTTGTATTGCTGTTCCCGAAGGAATAATTATATCGATACCATAATTTTTTGTCATTTGTTCAACAGCAGAAACGATTTTTTCCCAGCCTGCAAATTCTTTTGGTCCCATTGCAGTATGTCCCTCCCAATATGACCACGTAAGATGCCAACATATTGCAACTTGCTTGTTTAAACAGTCTTGGGTTATGTAAGATAATAAATCTTCCAGATACGGTGTAAAAGTTGTAATGTCATCGGAATAATTGGAAAGTTGTTGTAATGAAACCACATCCCACTGTTGATGAAGAATTTCTTTCAAGGTTCCTTCGGTAATATCCATAGAAAAAAGTCCAGCTCTTTTTTCCAATGAAACATGCACATTGTTCTTGTATTTATCTCTCCATGTTTGTAATTGAGAACCACCTTGGGTAACTCTATATACGCAACATGTTTTTTCGTCAATACCTGAATTTTGCACAATCTCTCCTATGTATTCGGTAACATCATCAGTAAAACTATTTTCGATCATCAGAATCCGAAGTGTATCGGTTGGTAACGGATTATTTATAATCGGAAGTGTTAATGGATTTTGTGCAAAACCAACCAGCGAAAAAACAAGTAGTAGATATGTAAAAATGCATCTCATATAATACACATATTTATCTGTTTCCACAAAAAATGCCACACAATTTAGGAGTAAACTTATTTAATATGAAATAAATCAAAACACAAACTCCCGCACAAATGAATGTAGTTGAGAAATACTTTACGATTAAGCATAATACATCGTTACACGGTAAAAGTTTTCCAAAATAATAATTACTCCAAAACAGAATTTCGATTTTGTGGCAAGCGTAAACAAAAAAAAAACTTTGTGTTAAAATCTTGCATGGCTTAAGATTCCATTTTTTTACACAGAAAAAGGCAATATTAAAAATGGTAATCAATTCTGTAATAATAAAGAACGGATAAATATTCCACCCTATTTTTGAACAAGGACCATCAAAATAAACGCTGATGAAAAATAGTACAACTGTTATTATATAGTTGGGGATTTTTATTTTTTCAAATTTTGAAATAATACTTTGTTTATGAATTGAAAAATATGCTCCAAAGGAGAAAAAGAAAAAAGCATTAATTCCAAACCCAGGCGTGACAAACCATATTCGTGACACATAACAAAATCCTAGGACAATGACAACTATTTTCCCCCATTTCTTAATCAATTGATATATCACAGGTGTAAAAATAACAACTACTATTAAATCTCGCAGGAACCACAATGGAACATTTATCGGTCCAGTTCTGTAGGCACTCATGCCAATCCAATTCGTTTTTCCCACATTCCACACGTTGAGATTCCAAAATGACTTTAATATGTCGTATTGTTGAAAAAATTCCGTTATTGTCAATCCTTTGAAATGTTCTTTTATAAAAAAAATTATCGCGGCTATCAAATTCCAAAGCAAATATGGTATCACAAGCGATTTGATGCGTCCTCTACATTTTTGTATATAAACATCCTTAGACCATGTTTTTACATTAAGAAAAAATAGAAATCCTGAAATAAAATAGAATGCAGGGACTGCTATCTGGCAAAGAACATGAGAAAAACTAATACGTATAATATTGTAAATATCATAAGACATTAAATGTGCGTAATCTGAAATGGTTGAGTTTCCATATCCAAAATTATGAATAAAAACAACACATAAAGCCAGCGGAAATCGAAGCCAATCAATTGTTATAGATTGTAGTTTGTATTCTGAAAAATCTGTTTGCATAATAATACGTTTCGGGATTCGGAAGGACATGAATGCAAGTTGTATTTTTTATATCCCAATTAGTATGTCCGTACCAAGCATTGTTCTCGGTTTTCTTATCATACATCCCATAACGGTATTTTGAATTGATACCCTCAACAATGTGTAGGTTACGTTCTGAAATTTGTAGATCTGCAATGAAATTTGTCTGTGGACCTTGAGGGCAGAAATTATCGAAATTTTCACCATTAACTAATCCCAAGGAGTAATCGGCAATCCATATAGAATTGTATTTGTTCAATGTTATGTCTGTGAAATGAGCATCGTACGAATTGTTTTTTATTTTGCTCGAATAAAATAATTTTTCATCTTTCTCATAAAGCAATGCATTGTTAGTCGTAACAATAGATAAAATAGTATCATTTGTTTTTAACTGTTTTATGTCTCCTATTTGCGTTTTAAACGCTTCTGCTGTTCCGTTGGTTATCTTAAAAACCGAATCTTTGCTTGCGTCATTGGTATTTTTATGGGCATAGTAAATTGTGCCGTTGAGTGCGGTGATGTGGCTGATGGTATCGTTTTCATAAGGGATTCCTGTTAGTTTGTGCCACGAAGAGTAATTCGATAGGTTTGCATTTTGGATTGAGGCGGAAAAGATTCCTTTGGTCGTTGCCGCATATATGTCGTTTCCATCCATCGTGATAGATTTCGCAGGTACGTAACTTCCGTCGTTGCTCAGTATTGTGGTAGAAATAAATTTTCTTGATTTCATTGAAAAGCTGAGTACGCCAAATTCCGTAGCAATAATGGCAGTGTCGTTGTGCATCGTAATCGCGTTGATTTTCTTTGAACCATACAGCGGTTTGTTTGCGATGGTAGGAATTGCCTTCACTCTGAGCGAGGGATAATCCAGCATGTCGAGTGTGCCATCGTTGTAGCCAATCAAAAACGATGAAGTTGAGTCGCAAAACGCCATACATGTCAGCCCTACCGTGCTGAGGCCGTTCAGTTTTGTGATTTTTTGGATTTCTTGCGTTGAGGTGTTGTAAATGAAAATGCCATTTTCCGACAGGGCAAACACATTGTCGTCAACACTTTCAAGTTGTTGCACGTTGCGAAACGAGAAATATTCATTCCACGTACCAGGTACTTGTGCGAAACAGATTGTGCACCAAAGCAATAGACCTATGTAAACAAGATGTTTTTTCATTTTGTATGTAAACGTTCGTAAAAGTACAGAAAAAAATGATGTTCCGTTATTTTTTCTCGTATAGAAAATAGTTTGATCAAATATAAAAATACTGAAGGTCAATTGATGAGAGTTGTATCTTCTTTTGAGATGGAATATGTCCGTACCTATTTTAACTTTTTGACAAAGGTAAACAGAGAAAAGCATTTTATTCTATCTTTGTCAAAAGATGTGTTTTATGGCAGACAACAAATATAAGCTACAAGTTGCCGACGTGCAAGATTTGATAAAACCTATGGGATATTGCATTGCGTCGGATAGAATCACGGTTGACGGGGAGAAAGTGGGATTTATGTATCGTGAAGAAAAAGAAGATGACGACGACAGCGGCTGGAGATTTCTCGCAGGCGACGAAACCGACGAATATCTTGAAGATACGCACCATTTTATGATGTTTGACGTGAACTATATAGCAAATCTTGATGCTGCCATTATACCCTATTTAAAGTGGAAGAAAGGCACCGAGTTCGAGCGTATTGCAGGAACTGACGAGTTCAAAAAATACAACGAATCGCATTAAAACAAACTTCCTTGCTTAGCATCGGGAATCCTTCCCAAATGGCGATATGCCAACGGAGTAACCTCACGTCCACGAGGCGTGCGTTGCAAAAAACCTTCTTTGATTAAAAACGGCTCATACACCTCCTCTATCGTTCCCGAATCCTCGCCAACTGCAGTGGCAATCGTATTTACACCGACAGGGCCTCCACCAAATTTATCGATAATGGTACACAAAATCTTGTTGTCCATTTCGTCAAGACCATATTTGTCAATGTTGAGAGCTTCAAGTGCAAAACGAGTGATATCGATGGTTATTTTTCCCGTTCCCTTCACTTGTGCAAAGTCGCGTACTCGACGAAGCAATGCGTTGGCAATACGAGGCGTTCCACGGCTTCGTGAGGCGATTTCTTTTGCCGCCTGTGTTTCAATGTCAATGGCAAGAATATGAGCTGAACGTTCCACTATTTTCGACAAAAGGTCCACGTCGTAGTATTCAAACAAACTTTTTATGCCGAAACGGGCACGCAAAGGGCTTGTCAGCGAGCCAGAACGGGTGGTTGCGCCAATGAGCGTGAATGGCGAGAGCGAAAGTTGCACCGAACGCGCGCTTGGTCCCTTGTCTATCATAATATCGATGCGAAAGTCCTCCATTGCTGAATACAGATATTCTTCAACAACGGGCGACAGGCGATGAATTTCGTCTATGAAAAGCACGTCGTTTTCGTCCAGACTTGTAAGCAAACCAGCCAAATCGCCAGGTTTGTCAAGCACGGGCCCAGACGTTATTTTCAGATTTACGCCAAGTTCGTTGGCAATAATATTTGCAAGCGTAGTTTTTCCCAATCCAGGAGGACCGTGAAGCAGAACGTGGTCAAGCGATTCGCCACGCATTTTCGCAGCAGCGACAAAAATTTTTAGATTTTCAACAACCTTTTGTTGCCCGGAGAAATCGTCAAACGTGAGCGGACGAAGTTGTTTTTCAAACTCGCTGTCTTTGTTTGAGATATGTTCAGGGTCGAGATTTGTATTCATTCTTACGATGGATACTAATACTTATTACCCTTTCAACGCATTGGCACCACTCACAATTTCATTCAATTCGTTGGTAATTGCCGCCTGACGAGCCTTGTTGTATTCAATTCTCAAATCCTTCAACAACGTACCGGCATTGTCGGTTGCCTTGTGCATAGCGGTCATTCTCGCTCCGTGTTCCGAAGCAAACGAATCGAGTAAAATGCTAAAAAACTGAACTTTTAAAGAACGTGGTATCAATTCGTTCACAATATATTCTTTGTTCGGCTCAAAAATATAATCATAATTGAACCCTGTCTTTGCAGTAGTTGCTCCGTCTTGAACAACAGGCAAATATTGGCTCGTAGTGATGATTTGCGTAGCGGCGTTCTTGAATTTGTTGTAAACAATCACAACCTTGTCGTACACGCCAGTAGCAAAGTCATTCATTATTTCCGTAGAAATTTTCGATGCCTCGTCATACGTAAGATGGTCAAAAATGTCAATAAACGATTTTTTCGGAGCGACACCCTTGCTTTTCAATGAATCACACACTTTTTTACCAATTGCGTACACATCAACGTTTGATGCGGCAAATTGTGCGGCATAATCCGATTTTACGAGTGCAGCGACTGTTTTACCAATACCTGAGTTAAAACCACCGCACAAACCGCTATTCGAAGCGACAGCGATAATCAAAACCTTGTTTTCCGGACGAATCGTAGCATACGCATTTCCTTCGCTCGACTCCAGTCCGCTACTCACATTTTGTAATATCTCTTGCAACTTCTCGGAATATGGTCGCATTTGCAATACTGCCTGTTGTGCCTTACGCAATTTTGCAGCCGACACCATTTTCATGGCGCTGGTGATTTTCTGCGTACTGCTTACAGATGCGATTCTATTACGTATTTCTTTAATACCTGCCATATTATTTCACTTGATTAACGATTAACGATGAGTGACGGTAAATCACTCATCATTAACCACTTATCATTATTTTTTATATTTTGCCGAAACTTCTTTTGCAGCAGCAGCCAAAACGCCTTTAATTTCGTCGTCAATAGCACCGCCTGCAATTTTATCAAGAGTATCTTTATGTTTCAAGTCAAGATATTCAAGATATTCTTTCTCGAAATCAAGGACTTTGTCGATTGGAACGTCCGACAACAAGCCTTGAGTACCACAATAAATGATAGCAACCTGATGTTGAACCTTCATTGGCGAATATTGTCCTTGTTTCAAAATCTGAACGTTTCGACGACCTTTGTCAAGTACCGCCATTGTTGCAGCATCCAAGTCGGAACCGAATTTAGAGAATGCCTCCAATTCACGGAATTGAGCTTGGTCCACACGCAACGTACCGGCAACTTTCTTCATTGCCTTGATTTGAGCGTTACCACCCACACGCGATACCGAGATACCTACGTTGATTGCAGGACGGATACCGGCGTGGAACAAACCCGATTCAAGGTAAATCTGACCGTCGGTAATTGAAATCACGTTGGTTGGGATATAAGCTGAGACGTCGCCTTCTTGAGTCTCAATGATAGGAAGAGCAGTCAACGAGCCGCCACCTTTCACTTTACCTTTCAAAGAAGCAGGCACGTCGTTCATATTTTTAGCCACATCGTCGTTTGCAATGATTTTTGCAGCACGTTCAAGCAAACGAGAGTGCAAATAGAACACATCGCCTGGATATGCCTCACGCCCTGGTGGACGACGGAGCAACAACGACACTTCGCGGTATGAAACGGCTTGTTTTGACAAGTCATCATAGATAATCAACGCTGGACGACCTGTATCACGGAAGTACTCACCGATGGCACAACCTGCGAACGGAGCATAATACTGCAATGCGGCTGGGTCAGAAGCCGTTGACGACACAATAGTCGTATAAGCCATAGCACCGTGTTCCTCAAGCGTTTTTGCGATACTTGCCACAGTAGAACCTTTCTGGCCGATAGCCACATAGATACAATATACAGGCTGACCTTTTTCGTAAAATTCTTTTTGGTTGATAATCGTATCAATGGCAATTGCCGTCTTACCTGTCTGACGGTCACCGATAATCAACTCACGTTGTCCACGTCCAATAGGAATCATTGCGTCGATAGGTTTGATACCTGTCTGCAACGGTTCGTTTACAGGCTGACGGAACAAGATACCCGGAGCCTTACGTTCCAAAGGCATTTCAATCAGTTCGCCAGTAATGTCGCCTTTACCATCGATAGGTTCACCCAAGGTGTTTACCACACGTCCAAGCAGGCTTTCGCCAACCATAATAGAAGCGATTTTCTGGGTACGTTTTACGGTGTCGCCCTCGCTGATTCCATCGGATTCACCAAGAAGCACCGCACCCACATTGTCTTCCTCAAGGTTGAGCACAATACCTTTCGTTCCGTTTGAGAACTCAATCATTTCGTTGGCCTGCACATTCGTCAAACCATGAATACGGGCAATACTATCGCCTACCGAAAGTACTGTACCCACTTCTTCAAGTTCAGCTTCGGTTTTGTAGCCTTCAAGCTGCTTTTTTAGAATTTCCGAAACTTCTGCTGGTTTTATATCTGCCATAGTTAAATAGTTTACACTTAATTATTTGCAATCATTTCTTTTTTAATTTGTTTCAGTCGTGAACTTACGCTCGCGTCGTATTGTTGGTCTTCAATACGAAGAATAAAGCCCCCCATCAGCGATGGGTCAACCTTTGTCTGCATTTCCACTTCGGTGTTCCGAGTTTTTTTCACAAGGTCGGCAACCGATTTTTCCTGCGCTTTGGTCAACGGTTTTGCCGATGTGAGCGTAACAGCAGTGATGCCCTGTTCCTTGCGGTAAATGGTAAGCACGTTGCGTAAAATGTCCTGCGTGTACATTTCGCGTCCGTTGTCAATCTCCAAACTGAGGAATTCGATTGTTTCTTCGCACACTTTGCCTTTCAGCAAACTTGAAACAAACGCCTTTTTGCCGCTTGGTTTCACAATTGGATTTTGAAAAACCTCCGCCAATTCCGGGATTTCGTTCAGACTCGCCGAAATAAGTTTCACGTCGTCAATCACTTTCTCCAAAATGCCTTTTTCTTTAGCAAATTCGAAGAATGCTTTTGCGTATCGGACTGAAATTTTACTTTGATTCATAGTAGATGTTTATTATGTATCAACCAATTGAATT
>JAEEQV010000131.1:0-6590 GCA_016285445.1 Bacteroidales bacterium | reverse complement strand
GACAAAAGAACGATATGCAAATCAGTCAAAAAATTGCCCTATCGAGTTCTTGTTTACCGCACTTGACTTGGCACAACGCTTTGACGAAAAATACAAGGAAAGCAACAACAAACGCCTACACGTTGAATTGGCACTGTTGCAATTCTGCAACATTCTAAAAAAAAAACTGAACTAACCGCCCAAACAACAGAGGCAAAGACACAACCTGTTGCAAAACCGCAGCCACAACCCGTTCAACCCAAAGTTCAAGTTCCTCCACAACAACCTGTACAGCCAATAGTACAAACACCTCTGCAAACGGAACAAAAAAAAACTGTGCAACAACCACAGGCAACGCCCAAAGTTGTTGAACCACAGCCCATTCGTCATAACATTATGATGGACCTGCAGTCCGAAAAAAAGATTGCAACCCAAACGACGACAATTGACAATCGAAAACCTGCCAAAAACATCATATATGAATTGAATCCACAGGAGAAATTCAACACAATGGCAAGTGAGAACAAATTACTCACAAAACTAAAAGAACAATTTGACCTTAACTTTGATGCATGATCTGTTTTCCTAACGCAAAAATCAATATCGGTCTGCGAATCACTGAAAAACGACCCGACGGATTCCATAATTTGGAAACCATCTTCTACCCCGTTCACGGACTTTGCGACTGTCTTGAATTTGTTGAAAGTTCTGAGTTGCGTTTTGAAAATTATGGTATTCAGATTGACACGCCCCCCGAAAAAAACTTGTGCATCAAAGCGTGGAACATTTTCAAGTCACACTATGACATTCCGCCTATTCACATAAAACTGCTTAAAAACATTCCTTTTGGCGGCGGTTTGGGCGGAGGTTCGGCTGATGCATCGTTCATTTTGTCAGCAATAAATTCTTTTTTCTCTGTTGAAGCGAGCAACGAGGAACTTGAAAAAATGGCGTTACAACTCGGTAGCGACTGTCCATTCTTCATTAACAACAAACCCATATTTGCAGAAGGACGAGGCGAAATATTCACCCCAATAAGCCTTTCGTTACAAGGCTATTGGATTCTTCTTGTAAAACCCGACGTGGCAATCAGTACGGCAGAGGCATATCGTGGCGTAACCCCTCGGAAACGGGAACATTCGTTACTTGCAGAACTACCAAACGACATCTCGCAATGGAAACATTGTATTGAAAATGACTTTGAAACATCTATTTTCAAAAATCATCCAGAAATTGAAGCAGTAAAAGAAACCATGTACAACCTTGGCGCCGTATATGCCTCAATGAGCGGAAGCGGAGCAACCGTATATGGCATTTTCGACCACGAAATTGATGTTCCTCAAGACTTACCGATTGTTTGGTACGGACAACTAAGATAAACTACATTTCAATGATATTCAACATCTTATGCGTTGCCTTGATAGCAGCCGAAGTTTGGTCCAAGTCAAGTCCACGTGTTTTGAATGTTCTATTGCCATCATTCCACGTGATGACCGTCTCAACCAACGCATCGGTTTTTCCACCAGGAGGAATCGTCACCACATAATCTTCCAATTTTGGAATTTCAACCATTCTTTGGTCATAGATTTTATGCAATGCCTTCATCAATGCGTCGTATTGACCATCACCTGCCGAAGTTTGTTCATAACGAATACCGTCAATTTTCAGACTGATGGTGGCAACAGGTTTTAATCCCATTACATTACAAACGTAATAATTCTCTATCACCACTTTTTCCTCTATCTTTTTGTTTTCCATTACCTCACGAGCAATGAAATACAAGTCTTCCGTGGTAATAGACTCTTTTCTGTCGCCTAATTCAACAACACGTTTGGTAATAAGTTTTTTAACTTCGGCATCAAGTTCAAGACCTAATTCCTGAAGATTCTTTTCAATATTTGCCTTTCCCGACGTTTTTCCCAACGCATACTTACGAACACGGCCAAATCGTTCTGGAATCAACTCGTTGCAGTACAAGTTGCCCTTCCTGTCACCGTCGGCGTGAACACCAGCAGTTTGCGTGAACACATTTTCGCCAATAATCGGCATATTTGAAGCGACACGGATTCCCGAAATCGTTTCAACTATCTTACTTATTTTGTTCAGATAAATTTCCTTCACCGTTGTTCCCATTCGCAAATGGTCGTGAATACACGGAACGATGGTTGACAATGCCGTATTTCCTGCACGTTCACCCAAACCGTTCACCGAAGTATGAATGCCGTTGAAACCAGCAGTCAATGCAGCAGTCGTGTTTGCCACCGCCAAACCGTAATCATTATGTCCGTGAAAGTCAAAATGAAGATTCGGATACCGAGCACGAATATCTTTACAAAATTTATATGTTTCCTTGGGATATAAAATGCCTAACGTGTCAGGCAACATAAAACGTTTTATTGATGTGTCTACCAAATTATCAAGCAGATAATACACATAATCCTCGGAATGTCGCATTCCGTTCGACCAATCTTCAAGATACACATTCACACTAATACCAAGCGATTCGGCGTATGCAATACTTTCCTTAATGTCAGCAATATGTTCTTCAGGAGTTTTACGTAACTGTCCTTCCAATTGTCGCAACGATCCTTTGCACAACAAATTGACGCATTTCCCTCCTACTTTGTTAACCCAGTCAATAGAAATATGATTGTCGAGAAAACCGAGAATTTCGATTTTATCCAAACACTTTGCTTCTTTTGCCCATTGAATAATTCGTGCCGCACTATCAAATTCACCATTTGAAACACGAGCAGAAGCTATCTCCAACCGATTTACCTGTACTTCGGTAAGGAGATGCCGAGCGATAGAAAGTTTTTCTTTTTCGGTAAACGCCACGCCGTTGGTTTGTTCCCCATCGCGTAACGTCGTGTCCATTATCTCAACAAACATAGATTCAAATTTTGATGCGAAATTACACTATTTGTATGATATACAAAAATCTCTGTTTAAATAAAAACTTTACAAAGGAATAAATACGGCTAATAGAGGTATCTACTTATCAGACTGTTTTACAATACCCCAAGGCGTATAACTTATATTATGCTCCTCATTGTACTGTAACAATTTGATATTTTCGGTTGCATCAACTTCTAAACGCTTGTGATGCTTATGGAATACTGTCAACACGTGTTTGTATATACGACAATATATTCCAATTCTATTCAGACGAGCCTCCAAATCAGTATCCTCACCCGTTGCAGGAATCAAGTATCGTTCGTCAAAACCGTTAACTTTTAATAAATCGCTTTTGAACATGCCAAAATTGCATCCCAACAAACCATTAATTTTTTGTTTGAGAAATACCTTCCGTATCCAGGGTGAAGTGATACGAATAATATTTTCAACATGACTTTCTTCTTCGGTTACCCCAGCCCACAACGTCGGAATAAATATCCTTGACAAAATGCCGTCCCTCACCTTTTCCACTGTCAAAGAATCGGAAATTTTCTTTGTCAGCGGAACTCGTCTGCCGGCAACAACTTCACCTTCCTTTCTAAATTTCCAGTGTTCTTCCAAAAATTTATGATGAGGAATGCAGTCGCCGTCTATAAATACCAGATAATCGGTTTTAGAGGCAACGACTGCCTTGTTCAAAATCACGTCCTTACGCCAGCCCAAATCTTCGTGCCACACGTGTTGTACGGGGAAAGGCATTTCATCTTTGATTTGCGAAATACGTTTAACAACATCTTCTCTCGAACCATCATCAGCAATGACAACTTCAAAATCTTTGAATGTTTGCTTTTTCAGTTGTTCAAAAATCATTTCCAAAAACATCATATCGTTATAGAACGCTATGATGAGAGAGATTGATTTTTTCATAGTCCGTTTTGTAAAAATATAAGAAACGTAAACCTAAACTATACAATAATATAGTCGCTGCCTTTCGCTATAGAATATGTGCTGACGATTAGAATCCCGTTTTTGGCGTACTCATTTCTTCGATCATTACGCCTACACAACCCTGATTGATGCTTTTAGAAATCAAACCAGTCGTATTTGCAGCTGCCTTAGAATTTTGTTCCTCAGGAATTTCAATAGAGATTTTAATCTGACGACTTTGAACAACTGTAAATTCAAAATCTTTCACATAATTGAAATCCTTGTTGTCATAAAGCAACTCTTCGGTTTCGTAATCAATAAGACGCATGTGGATTGTGCTACCCAAACTTGCTTCATCTGCACAAACAGATATTCTATAATCCTTTCCTTGATAAATTGTGATTCTAAACTCAGATGTTTGACCTTTACGCATCATTGCACTACGAGAATCATTTGACATGATATAACCCTTTGTGGATGCTGACTGACATTTCTGTTTGTGGAAATTAAGACAGTTGTTTTGTGCGAACACTGAAGTTCCCACCATTCCAAATAATGCGACCAATAAAATGCTAACTACTTTTTTCATTTCTATTCAATTTTTAGTGCGTCAAATGTAAATATTTTTTTTTTGTTTTCGACAGAGATTATCCAAATATATTAACATCTTTATAACAATATCATTTGAAAATAATCTCTGAAACCGCGTGTCGTTTCAATTCTTCGTTCATTCGGTTGATAATTGTCGTCTTATTTAAGAGCAATTCATTCCGTATGGCAGCCGAATTTACTTTGACAATCAATAACTTGTTGTTTAGAACAATTGACGTTGCAGCATTGGCGAACATCGGTCCAACAACTTCCTTCCACTTTTTCTTTACCTTCATCTCATACATTCTTTCGAACACTGACGGAGCAATGACGATGTCGTTTTTCGTATCAGCCGAAAATGCTCCACGGGTAAATGTCTTTTTTCGTTGTTCAATGTTATTTACCACCGTCGAAAGAGCCGTGAATTTTTCTTTTGTCTCCATTTTCGTACCTTTTATTTGTTAATACTTCGTAACGCTACGATTCGTTGATAGAGCGTCGGATGAGAATAATAACAAAATACGTACCAAGAATGTGGAGTTAGGTTTGACAAGCTCTGTTTTGACAATTTTTTCAATGCGCTTTCCAATGCTTTGGGCGAATAATTCTCGCCTGAGAAGCGGTCAGCCTGATATTCGTTTTTCCGTGAAATCGCATTGACTAACAAACCTATCAAAAATGAAATCGGGGTAAATAATATTGAAAATACGTAAAACGAAGCATACGATTTCTCTGGCGAATACGCAATATCCAGTGCTTCGGTAAATGCTGGTTCTGATACAAAGAGACCGAACAAATACAATATAAATCCCATTTGCAATACCGAAGCGCCAAGCATCATATAGGTATGTTTCTTTTTATAATGCCCTATTTCGTGAGCCAAAACGGCTACGATTTCTTCAACCGACAACTTCTGTATCAGGGTATCGTACAAAACAATTCTTTTCTTTGAACCCAATCCGCTAAAATACGCATTTGCCTTGGTGGAACGTTTTGATCCGTCTATTACATATATATTATCTAATGCAAAACCGGCTTTCTGGCTAAACTCAAAAATCGCCGTCTTCAGTTCTCCCTCCTCCAAAGGTGTTTGTTTATTGAACAAGGGAACTATCAACGTCGAATAAAACATATTAATAAAGATAAGAAATACGGACACTGCGCCCCACGCAATAACCCAGAAATTTTCGCCAAACACCGATATGAGCCACATCAAGCCTGCCAACAAGCCGCCGCCTATAATGGCAGTCAACAACCAGGACTTTACTTTGTCGAGAATAAAAATTTTAGGCGTCATTTTATTGAAACCGAACTGTTCCTCGATGACAAATGTGTTGTACCATTCAAACGGAATACCCAACAAATCAGTAACCCAGAATAATATGCCGAAAAACAACAATCCGTTTACGATTGCGCCACACTGGAATGTTGACTCTATCCATCGGTCCAAAATGCCGAAACAGCCAGTGAGCAATAATGCCATAATCAACACAAAGCCAACCGTGCTCGACCAAAATCCGATTTTTGACTTAGCCTGCTCGTAACGCTGTTGCTTCTCATACGTGGCCTTGTCGTATATATCGGCAACTTCGCGAGGCAATTCGGCGTGTCGCATTCGTGCATTCAAAGAATCCAAAATTCGCTCCAATACATAATCTACGACCAAAATGGCAATGATTACATAAAATAATACGTTTGCATCCATATCTTTTTCTATTAATTGTTCTTTAAAAATTTGTGCAGACGTTTCTTGTCGCCCACAATCCATATCAAATCATTGACTTCCAGCACTGTAGAATAATGCGGATTCATAATTGACTTGCCTTGTCGCTCTATTCCAATTATCAAACAATGCTGGTTTTCCTTCAAACCTGTCTCCAAAATCGTTTTTCCACACAGAATCGACTGTGGTTCAATCAAATACGAGTCCAATATGATGTCGGTTTTCTCATACTGTGCCGTCTTGCTATTTTCCACGTCAATATCGTTAGAAAAGCGAGAAATTTGCTCGTCATTTCCCAAAATCATCCACACATCTTGCGGATACACCATTTCATCGGCTTCGGGAATATCAATTTCCAGCAAACCACGTGTTATTTTAACGATAGTTATTCCGTATTGTTGTTTAACATTCGTTTCTTGTAAGGTTTTTCCTATATATTGTGATGAAACGGGTATTTTTACCTCAACCAAGT
>JAEEQV010000130.1:0-6592 GCA_016285445.1 Bacteroidales bacterium | reverse complement strand
TCGTATTGGAATGTAGAAAGTTATACGCTGCGCCTTTCGTAAAAGAAGGTTTTATCGACACGAAACTACTACAAAATTATACGGCTGGCGATTTCCACGTTCAGTATCTAGCAGAAATAACAGACTGTCTGATTAAGTAACGAAAATGACACCTCAAGAACGAATCACCGAACTACGTGAGCAATTGCATAAACACAATTACAATTACTACGTAAAACATAATCCCGAGATTTCAGACTTTGAATTCGACAAATTACTCAAAGAATTACAAGATTTAGAGAATCAATACCCTGAATTTTTCGACCCGTCTTCTCCAACACAACGAGTTGGTAGCGACCTTAGCGAAAACTTTACCCAAGAGAAACACGAATACCCTATGTTGTCTT
The DNA here is from genome assembly GCA_016285445.1 of Bacteroidales bacterium. Taxonomy (GTDB): domain Bacteria; phylum Bacteroidota; class Bacteroidia; order Bacteroidales; family UBA1715; genus UBA1715. Next base: position 6,206 of record JAEEQV010000130.1, on the reverse strand, counting down.
TGGCAAATAGCTATTCGCTTGAAGACTTGAAAGACTTTGACACCCGTGTACGTAAGCTCGTCGGGGAACGTGACTTTACTTACACGTGTGAATTGAAATATGACGGCGTTTCCATCTCGTTACAATACAAAAACGGGAAACTTACTCGTGCCTTAACTCGTGGTGACGGCATTCAAGGTGACAATATCACCAACAATGCAAAAACGATTGGCACCATTCCATTGCAACTGCACGGGAACTATCCACAAGAACTGGAAATTCGTGGCGAGGTGGTGATGCCTCGTGCTGGTTTCAACGCACTCAACGAGGAACGTATTGAGCAAGGTGACCAACCGTTTGCCAACCCTCGCAATGCCGCATCGGGCTCACTTAAGTTACAGAGTTCCAAGGAGGTTGCTCGCCGCCCCTTGCAAGCAAACATGTATTACATTCCGTCGGACACGCCTACGGACTCTCATTATGAAAATCTTTCGCTGGCACGCTCATGGGGATTCAACGTTCCCGACTTGTCGGAGCAATGCAAGACGATTGACGACGTGTATGCGTACATAAACAAATGGGACACAAAGCGTAAGGATTTGCCGTTCGACACGGACGGTATCGTCATAAAAGTGGATTCAATCTCGTTGCAGGAAGAATTAGGAATGACTGCAAAAACGCCTCGTTGGGCCATTGCATACAAGTTCAAGGCCGAACAAGCACGTACAAAATTGGTTTCGGTTGATTTTCAAGTGGGACGACAAGGAACCATTACACCTGTAGCGAATCTGGAACCGGTGCTATTAGCTGGCACAATCATAAAGCGTGCAAGTTTGTACAACGCCGACCAAATGAAAGCGTTGGGCATACGAATCAACGACTACGTGTATATAGAAAAAGGCGGCGAGATTATTCCCAAGGTTGTCAGTATCGACGTGAATGCACGTGACGAACATTCACAGCCATTGTCGTTCATCACGCATTGTCCTGAATGTGGCGCAGAACTTGTCCGTATGGAAGACGAGGCAAATTTCTATTGCCCCAACTCAAAAAACTGCCCTCCTCAAATAAAAGGGAAAATCGAACATTTTGTCGGTCGTGAAGCAATGGACATTGCTCTTGCAGGAGCAACCATCGAGCAACTCTACAATGCTCATTTGTTGAGAAATGCGGCAGACCTCTATACCCTCACCTATCAGGACATTATTCACCTTGAACGTTTTGCCGACAAATCGGCCAAAAATCTCATCGACAGCATACAAGCGTCGAAAAAAGTGCCGTTTCACCGAGTGCTTTACGCCATTGGCATACGACATATTGGAAAAACGAGTGCAAAAATTCTTGCAAAAAAGTTCAAATCAATCGACGCAATTCAAAATGCCTCGCTTGATGAATTGAAAGAAACCGAGGATGTAGGCGAAACAATCGCAATCAGTATTCAGAAATTTTTCAACGATGACGACAATCTTGCTTTTATCCAAAAGCTGAAAGACAATGGCGTTCAATTCGTAGAAGAAGAAAAATCAGAAGCGCAAAGTTCTATTTTGGAAGGAAAATCAATTGTGATTTCTGGAACGTTCCAACAACATAGCCGCGACGAAATGAAAGAACTGATTGAACAAAATGGCGGGAAAAACGTCTCAGGCGTTTCAAAAAGCACATCATTTCTCCTTGCAGGAGAAGGAATTGGTCCAAGCAAACTTGAAAAGGCACAAAGTTTTGGTATTCAGATACTTTCCGAAGAAGAATTTTATGCAATGATAGGTCTTGGTGCAGAAAAAGAATCATCTTCTATAGATAAATCAACGCAATCCAAAGAAAACACACAATTATCACTTTTTTAATACAAAAATATTTTTCACGATGTAAATACATCATTTACAGATTATTCGTGATAAAACAGTTTGTCAATAAAAAGGGAAATAGCAAGAATTTATCTTTCCACAAAATGTTTGCAAATTTCGCCGGCAATGGTAAAACCGAATGCTGCCGTAACGTGTGCCAACGAGCCGTTTATGCGTTTTTTAACGCCATCAATTTCTTGTACCTCGGAACCTTCGAACGTTTGTTCCGTGCTATACACGCAGGGAAAGGGTTTTGACGGCAATTCGCCTTTACGGATATTTTTGCGCAGACGACGGGCGAATAAATCATATTGCACGTCCCAAAATTCATCGACACGAATTTGCAAAGGGTCAATTTTCAACGCCGCACCCATTGAGGATATAAAAAACGCGTCGGTTTTGGTGGCTTGACGAATGAGGTGCATTTTGCTACTTGTGCTATCAATGCAGTCAACAATGACATCATAGTCTTGCAAATTGAAAGTGTCGGCTGTTTCAGGGGAATACACTTCTGACCGAATCGTTATCAGCGCATCGGGATTTATATCTCGAAATCGTTCTTGTAAGACTTCGGTCTTCAAACGTCCGATATTTTTTGTAGTTGCGGGCAATTGTCGGTTGATATTTGTTTCGGAAACCGTGTCGTAATCGACCAATGTGATATTACAAAAGCCTGTGCGAACAAGCGATTCGGCACACCAACTCCCCACTCCGCCAATTCCGAAAATAATCACTTTGTATTGGGAGAAACGCGTCACCGTTTCTTTTCCGAGCATCAACTCTATTCTATGAAAAATCTCTGACACTTTAGGAATTATGAATTAAAAATTAAGAATTAAGAGTGGCATATCGAAGCATGAATAGAGATGCTAAAAATTCAAATCACATTCTTTATACTCGTCGCTCTTGATAGACATAAAAATCTGCGATTTCTTGTTTCGCAACCAATCATTCATTGTCGTTTCCTTTTTTTCTTCGAGAGCCATCTCCTTCACGTCGGAATAGTCGTCCAACAAAGTTGCCGTATGTTCGGGCACGTACGAAATCAGTTTTATAATCTTATACACTTGCGTTCCCTTGTCGTCATACGTGAGAATCGGTTCCGAAATATCGCCTGCTTTCATGGTCTTCAACGAATACCAGATAGTTGGTTCAATCATACCTTCCTCGAATTTTGAAGTTCCTGTGTAAGGATTCATATAAAGTCCACCATTCTTATTCGTTTTGGTATCAGTAGAAAAACGTGCGGCCGCTTGTTCAAACGTCAGCGAATCGCCTATGGCACGACGAATGCTGTCGGCTTTCTGATAGGATTTCTGCATCTCGGCAACGGTCACTTGGGGTTTAATGAGAATATGACGCAATTTAGCCTTCTCGCCTTTCAATTCAACCATTTGGATAACGTGATAACCGAAATCGGTCTTCACCACGCGAGAAATTTCGCCTTCTTTCAGACGAAAAGCAACGGCGGCAAATTCGGGGACGAGTTCGCCACGCGAAATATAGTCGCCCAACATACCGCCTCGTTTTGCCGATTCGGTGTCGTCGCTATATAAGACAGCCAATTTCGCGAAATTTTCGCCGTTAATGGCACGCTGACGAATTTCCTCGCATTTTTTCCGCAACGCCTTCTCCTCTTCTTCCGTGAGAGTTGGCTGAATCACTATCTGAGCATATTCGTAACGAGTAGGAATCTTAGGCATACTGTCCACATGTGACTGATAGAACAAACGCACATCGTTGGGCGAAACCGATACGTCGCCAATAATAGTATTTTGCACCTTTTGAGCCAACAACTGTTCTTTCACCACGGGTTTCCAGTCGCTCCGAATCTCCACCTCCGACTTGCCATAGAATTTCTCAAGTTGAGCCAAGCCACCTTTTGTTCCCGAAATCATTGAAACGCGACGGTCAATTTCGTTGTTGACTTCGCCGTCGGAAACCTCAACACTATCGATTTTTGCTTGATCAACAAGAAACTTTTGCACGACCATTTCCTTGAAAATCTCACACTTTGTCGCCGTTTCTCCTTGCTGTTGCATCAACATTTGCTGATTCTCGACATCGGATTGTTTTATCATATCGTCACCCACCACAACAATAATCTGGTCTAACACTTGGGCAAACGAAGTAATTGATACACAAAGAATTATACTGATAATTGCAATTATTCTATTCTTTTTCATATCGTCTTCTTAATTCTTAATTTTTAATTCATAATTTTAATAAAACACCTCATATTGTTTTTTGTGCGTAGCGTCTTGATACACGCGATTACGCATATTCTTCAATAATTCTACTTTTCTGTTTTGCAATAAAATTTTAGCGATTTTATCGTGAGCAAGTTCCACTGGCATGGAATTTCCCACGTTCAGTTGTTCCTCAATTCTTACGAAATATACATTTGCCGTGTCTTGAAACTGCAAACTTTTTCCCACGGGGAACGACTCGTTACGGACCTCAAGTGGCAATTCCTGCTTCAGGGCATTGATTTCAACCCACTGATTCGAGAATGAAAATTTCTGGCAATGCTGAAAGCAATAATCTTTCAAGGCGTCGATATCCATTGTTTTCTTCGGGAAAAACAATTTCTTGACCGTTTCTATCTCTGTTGTTCTTTGCAACGGGAAAACAATAAGAATCGGCTTCACAACTGAATGATCCAAAAGATATTCGTTCTTATGCTTTGCATAATAGGCATCAATTTCTTTTTGCGGAATAAGCGTATCCAATTTCTGTTGCAGGAACAACTGTTCGTACGTATTGATATACAATTCCTTACGAAACAAATCCACTTGTTTTGCCAAAGAACTGTCATTATCACGAATGTTATCGACGGCCTTTTCGTACAGCAAGGTAAAACGCAACCATTGTTCCACGGCACTCTTCACAAATTCAACGCTATCCTGTTCCGACAATGAAACAGGCAAACGATCGATAATATCATCTTTGTAAAGCGTTTGCGTCTCCGTTTTGGCAAGAATTTCACGAGCATCGTCGGACGTTCTGTTGCACGCGCACAAGAGGCACAGTATTGCACTAATATCTATCCAAATTTTCTTCATTCTCTATTTTGTTCTACTAAATCCTTATAATATGCATCTAACTTTTCAAGCAAAGGTTGATCGATTTCGGCGGAATGACGTTTCGACAATGATTTCATCCACTGAGTTTCGATTTCCTTTCTATAATCCATTAATAACTGCTCTTTTGCCTCTTTTATTGTCTGTTGGCGACTTGCAATATAGTAATAATGTACAACTAATTTATTTTCAAAGATTGCAATTTTTTCGCACATTGCCTTACAGCCACCAGCATTGACAGTATCAACCACGTCGTCGGCAGTTTTTAGAATCTTATCGCCCACATCAACCGAAATTGAATTTGGACGTTTTGCATTTATTTCATTCACAATGAACATTTGTGGAGTACCCTTATCTTCGTAATATGCAATTTTTTGTGCATGTTTTCCAACAACTCCTTCCCAATACCACATTTTTTGTTCATATAAAAGTTTTAAAGCCTTCGCCTTTGTTTTTTCGTCGGAGAAGTTGAATGTGACGTATTCTTTACGCTTTTCCGTCATATATTGTTCCTTATGCTGACTATAATAAAACTTCATACCCGTTGTATCTTCTTCGGCGTAACGGAACACGTCGCGATTCATCAAATCATACACAATCATGCCGTCGTGATATTCCTGCATGACGTATTGAAATTCCTTGTCGTTTTTCTCCATGTCCTTCATCATAGCCAATTCCAGACGACGAACAATAAAATCATCGAAACGAATCCGCACCAACATATCTTTGTCGTACACGTTCCGAAGCCTATTTTTCTGAATTGCCTCCAAATACTGAAAGAAGTCACTTCTCATATATTTTTCATCAGCAATTTCAAACAAAACCGCATTGTTCTTCAACTGTGGTGCAGTCCATTTTCCCAGCAAGATGGAAGCATCGACGTACGTCATACATTTCTCCAATTCGTCGTCGTAACGCCGAAAACCAAGTTTCTGCTTCATCTGTTCTTCGTAATAGTTGTCAACGACGGCATTTCTGCTTTGGTCGCCGGCAATGCGCTTTTCATAACCCGTCTTATATGCTTCAAAGCCAGGCAACGGCAACACCCAACGACGTTTCACTATGGCATATCCATACGGAAGTTTTAACGGTTTTGAATAATCACCGTCGTTTTCAAGCCCAAACAAGGTTTCTTTTATTTCCCTGCTGTATGGCATTCCATTATCAATCAAACCAATAACACCTTTTGTACTCTTCAGCCGTTCATTTAGGTTATATCTATCACTCAACGTATCGAACGGCACACCAGCCTGCAATTGTTCGTAAACAGAATCAATTGTCATTTTGGCCGCTTTCCAGC
>JAEEQV010000129.1:0-6691 GCA_016285445.1 Bacteroidales bacterium | reverse complement strand
CCCCATTATTATGTAGATGTAAAAGTAGTAAAAGAATTAAGAATTAAAAATTAAGAATTAAAAATCTATTGGGGAATTATTCTAAAATGCATTTGTAAAATCCTCGTATTATTTCAAAAACTCCTAAGTTTTTATACATTTGTGCGAATTTTAATACTGATATGCCTGTAAATATACCTGATAAGTTACCTGCAGCCGACATTCTTCGTGACGAGAACGTGTTCGTCATGTCGAATAGTCGTGCTTTGACACAAGATATTCGTCCTATCCGTATCGGCATCTTGAATCTTATGCCCGTGAAGGAAAAAACTGAGACACAGTTAATTCGAATGTTGTCAAACTCTCCGTTGCAGGTCGAGGTCAAGTTGCTATACACCAAGACGCATACGCCTTCGCACACTTCGGCAGAATATCTGCAAACGTTTTATCAATCCATTGACGAAGTGGGAAAACTCGACGGACTTATCATCACTGGCTCGCCAATCGACCATCTCAAGTACGAAGACGTTGATTTCTGGCCAGAACTGACGCACATTTACGAATGGACAAAAGAAAATGTGACTTCTACATTTCATATTTGTTGGGGTGCCTTTGCCGGAGTCTATTATTATTATGGTATAGACAAGCATTGGCGCGATGACAAGATCAGCGGCGTGTTCAAGCATCAAGTACTTATTCCGAAGGAACCGATTGTGAGAGGTTTCGACGACGAGTTTTTCGTTCCGCATTCTCGTAATTCCTATCTCGTAAACGAAGAGGTTGCCGCTCACAAAGACGAAGTTGACGTGATTTGCGAAGGATTGAACATCGGTCCATATCTAATGATGTCGAAAGACAGAAAAAACATCTTTGTGTTTGGTCATTCCGAATACGACACTCTCACCTTGCACGACGAATATATGCGCGACAAGGCAAAAGGAATGGATGTGAACCTTCCCGAAAACTATTATCCGCTCGATAATCCGGCACTTCCTCCACAAAATACGTGGAAAGCTCACGGACATTTATTGTACACAAACTGGCTGAATTATTACGTTTATCAAGAAACACCATATAAGTTCGAGTAATAAACGTTAAGAACTGATTTTAACACATTAAAATCAGAATACTAATTCCACATTTTTATGATAGTAGGGAAATGAAAAAAACTTTTTTATTTCGTTTCTTTTGTTATTTTTGCCATAATCAAAAAACAAGTGTTATGAAAACAATGGAAAAGAATAACCTAGAAGACTTGTTGTTGCAAACGCAATTTATTCAAGTCTTGAACGCAGACGATAAAAAAACAGTGGTTGCAAATACCCGTTTTATTCCTTTTTCCAAAGGTGAGAACATTTTTAAACAGGGCGCCACTATCAACGAATTTGTCGTGTTGCTGACTGGTTTGGCAAAAGTTTCGGTTGAAAATTCAATAAATGAAACAGCTACCATCATTAAAATGCTGGCTCCAGTGTCGTTACTTTCGGTTAGTTCCATGTATGACACTACGTATAAGGCCACAGCTGTTGCAATGACGTATTCTATGGTTGCTTTTATTGATAAGACGACAGTTTTGAATATCGTTAAAAATAATTCGAAATGTCTGATGTCGTTGCTCGAATATTCTCATAACTATATGTCGGAAGCGGTGCAACAAATTGTGGATTTTGGCCAAAAGACAATCAAATCTCGTGTTGCTTGTTCGTTGCTCAGAATCGCTCGTTTTGCCGAAAACGACTTTATCGATATTCCTATTTCTCGTAATGATATAGCACAATATTCGGGAATTGCAACGGGTAGTACCATTCGCTTGTTGGCTGACTTGGAAAAAGAAGGAATTATTGTTCTTGACAAAAAAACTATCAAGATTGTCAACAAAGAAGAATTGATTCGGATTAGCAAGATTGATACAAAAGAGGAATAATCCTTGTTCTTTATTTATACTTGACTGTAAACCAAGTAAATACAGCCTTGCCTTTTGCTACGTAGGGACCGACCAATAATCCCGAAAATCCTCCGGCAAGGTATTGTGCATCCATTTGCCCGATTTCGGTCCATGCTTGGCCGTTTGCATTGTCGGCGTATTTCCAATAAAATTTGTACAATTCCTTTTGTGAACTGATTTTCAGGTAAATAACGTGCGTCTTGGAATCAATTTCCGTCGTTCTTACTTGATTGACGCTATTGAACAAACATTCTGACTTGACAAAGGCTTGGCCGTTTTCACGCACCAAGGCTATATTATATCGTTTGCCATCGTCGTGATGAACGCAAAGCCCCGCTTCGCCTTCCCAATCGGCAATTTCGAGTTTGAGTTCCACGTCCATGTAGTAATCCAATTGTCGTGTGCCGACAAAAGCGTCGTATGTACTGCTTGCCTTGATTTCAAGCCCTTCGGGGGTGATTTTTGCAACGGTTTGTGGCGAAACTCGGTATGCGTTCCAATCTTCGGGAATGTTGTGAGAGAAACCATCTACAAAAGTAATCGGGTTTTTCCGTTGTGAAACGGACTTTTTTGTTGATTGTGGCAAGGTTTTCACGTTCATTTCTTCCGAAACTGTTCCGTTTCCGTTCACCGTAAGCCAACCTTTATCGTTCCATTCCACGGGAGCCAGAAACGTTTCTCTACCCAAGGGATAAAATTCCCCGATGGGACGCGTTCCCAGAAAAACCATCCACCACGAGCCATCGTGCGCCTCAATCAAATCGGCATGCCCCGTGCATTGAATCGGGTTGTTTTGGGCGTTTTTCCCTACGTGCGACAGTATAGGATTGTTCGGTGCTGGCATATACGGCCCCCAAATGTCGTCGCTGCGGAACAGATTCACGTGATGTCCAAACTCGGTTCCACCTTCGGAAATCATGAGATAGTAATAGTCTCCTCTTTTATAAATGTGAGGCCCTTCAGGGTATCGACCACCCAAGCCGTCGGTCAGATAGTGGAACGATGACAATTCTTCGCCAGTTTTGGGATTGATGCAAATCTGGATAATGTTGTTGTCGCCCGTACATTGCAAATAACACGTCCCGTCATCAGTCCAAAAGAGCGAGGGATCTATCCCAATGCGTGGGTTGGTAAGAAACACGGGATTGCTCCACGTGGAATCGGGGTGTTTGGCGTGTACTATGAAATTTTGACCACAGCCAACGTTGGTACAAATCACGTAAAATGTGCTGTCGTGCTCATTGTAACGGATTGTCGGGGCAAACATGCCGACGCCTTTGCTCAAGTCAAGACCATTTTGGTCAGTTACGGCATAATTTATTAGTTCCCAATTGATTAAGTCATTGCTATGATAAATCGGCAATGCAGGATTTTGAATAAACGAACTGGTCACCAAATAATAGTCATTGCCCACGCGGCACACGCTCGGATCGGGAGCCATGCCCGAAATCACAGGGTTTTTGTACCCTTGCGCCGAACAATAGAGGGCGAGAAGCAATAATTGAATGATGAGCAAATATCGTCTCATAGCGTTATTTCTTACTGTTTAATCGTTGTTTTGCCTGTTCCAGTTCAGCAATCACGGCGTCGCACCAAGCATCAAATTCTTTGTCTTCTTTTTGGTATTCGGGATGTGCAAGCACAAACTCGATAGTTTTCCGAACCCCTTGGTCAAAACGCACGGTTGCCTTGAAATCGGGAACGGCACGTTTGAGTTTCGTGTTGTCGAACACCACAGAATTGGCCTTATCGCCAATCAAACTGCCAGTGAAATCGAAATCGCCGACGGAGGCAAGAAACTCCGATGATACGTAGTAGGGCTTGTATTCAACGCCGAGAACGTCGGCAATGCTCTGATATGCCTGATTCCACGTAACTGATTCATCTGACGTAATTTGGAACGCTTCGCCTATGGCGTGTGGATTGCCCATCAAACCGACAAATCCTTCTGCAAAGTCGCTGTTGTGGGTGAACGTCCACAGCGAAGTGCCGTCACCGTGGATAATGACAGGTTTCCCTTCCAACATACGTTTCACAACTTGCCAACTGCCGTTTTTGCCGTGTACGCCAAGCGGAATAGACCGTTCGTCGTAGGTGTGGCTGGGACGGATTATGGTGATTGGAAATTGTTCATCGCGATATTTTTTCATCAGAAAATCCTCGCAGGCAATTTTGTCACGAGAATATTGCCAATACGGATTTGCAAGCGGTGTGCCTTCGTTTATCACATAGTTTCCGAGCGGTTTTTGATACGCCGATGCCGAACTGATGAACATAAATTGCTTCGTTTTTCCTTTGAAAATGCGGTAATCGCGTTCAATCTGTGACGGCACGAAACAAATAAAATCACACACGCAGTCGAACGACAGTCCGTTGAGGGCTTTGGCCACTTCGGCCTCGTTGTTCACGTCGTTTACCACGATGGAGTGCACGTTTTTGGGAAGTATGTTGTTTCGTGAGCCACGGTTCAATACATACAATTCCCACTCGTCGGACTGGGCAATCCGTTTGGAGATGGCGGTGCTGATAGTGCCCGTTCCACCTATGAATAACGCTTTTTTCATAAATGAAAAAGTTTACATAACAGAAATTATATTGTTGTTTCTGAATTATTTAGAAACTTTTGCCAATGCTTCGTCAAGAGTCATTCCTGCAAAATCCTGTGCACCGAACAATCGGCCACTTTTCTTGTCGTTTACGAAAGCGCCCAATACAATGCCAGGAATCACGGAATCAGGGTCGTTTGGAGCACTTGGTCCGCCAAGATCTGTTCTGCACCATCCCGGGTCAGCCAAACTGATGATGACATCGGTTCCGTCAACCGTTCCTGCCAAGTCGGTCGTAACTTTGTCGAGAGCCGCCTTGCTGGCAGAATAGCCCGCTTGTTCAGGTTCGTTTCTAATGCCGCTTGTAGTATTGATGATACGGCCAAAACCACGTTCTTTCATTTTGGGTAGGAACGCGTAGCACAACATCATAGGAGCTATGGTGTTGATAAGAAAACTTTGCGTATAGTCTTCTACTGGTGTTTGGAAATAGTCGGTGCGATATGCGATTTGTACGGCAGCATCGTTAAACAAAATGTCAATTTGCGTGCCTTTCGCGTTGATTTCGGCAATCATTTTGTTGACCTCTTCTGGTTTTGACAACTCGGCAGCCACGCAATATGCCTCTACGCCCATTGCCTTCACTTCTTCGAGAACTTGTGCCGTGTGAGCCAAATTACGGCTATGTAACACTAAGTTACAGCCCTGACTTGCCATAAATTTTGTAATTCTGTATCCGATTCCTCGGTTTGCACCAGTAATAAGTGCCCATTTACCTTTTACGTTTGTTTTCATATTATATTCTTTTTACGTAAAAGTATAAAAAAAAAGCTATCGTACACGTTTGTTCCTTAAAAAATAGACAAGCATAATAGAATGTTTTTTGCTTTCATAACTATTTATTTAGAAAAAAGTAGAGACGTGCCATGGCGCATCTCTACAGCATATATTTCAGTGTGATGCTTCTTCTCATTGTGCCCAAAATAGAAAAATAGTTAATCCCATAGCCATCTCCTGTTGGGGCTACCCTAACACATTCAGGAGCAAGTTTTATTGAGGTGGAAAAAGCGTTGAATTTGACTTCGTATTCCAAAGCAACACCATAACCAAATTTATTATTGTAATTTTTCTTGTATTCATACCAAGTATTGTTTCTCATACCACTTTCATTGATAATTAAATAGTTCAAGCTGACAAATGGGCTGATGTTAATAGCAGAATGTTCTGATGCATATACGCTGTAAGCGTAATTCAGTTTTAGAGAAAACCATTTGTTCCAGCAGTTTGTGGACTGATATATCTCGTCACCTGCAGAATTTAATGTGTTCAGTGAGAATTTTCCGCCGTTATATACTCCTCCTAAACCTATTCCTATTCGGTGTTTGTTTACAATTCTATTGAGGAAAATCTCGCCACCCCAGTTGGAATAATAATGTTTCACATCAGAGCGGGAATGAATTGCATCGACTTCAACTTGAAACCCACTGGCTTTTTCATCTTGTGCAAATGCACCGATTGCAAGATACAGTGATGTACATAGCATCAAAAGAATTTTTGCTTTCATAACATATTTTTTAGAAAGTAGAGACGTTGCGCAACGTCTCTACCAAAAATTATCGTACCGAAACGGCTATTGTTTTTCCGTCAACAACCACAAAATATGCGCCTGTCTTTAGGTTTGCATTTGCAATTTTCTGACCAGAAATGGTTACTACGAATGCAGGAGCTTCTTCGTTTATGAGAATTTGACGGTCAACAATTGTAATCGATGAAGCGTTGGAAACCTCTGATACTGAGGTTGAAACAAAATCTCCCTTGTCGTCATGTGTTCCACATTCTTCGAAACCTTGAGTATCGCCACCTGTTTGTATGCCTTCTTTTGTGGTAAACTCACCTTCGTATTCTTTAAGCACAATCTTGTTATTGTCCAATGCTTTGAAATTGTAGCCGTACGAAGTTCCTTCCGAAAGACCTGTTACGGTAAACTGATATGCCAACACATCCGATTTAAGTTCGTAACTTGCTGTATTTGAGAAATCTATATTTGCCAATTGCCCTTGTGCATTGAACGTAAGCGAACATACAATTTCTCCATTATTCTTAATTGTAAGTGTATAGGAATCAGCCCCTTCGTTGATAGGCATTGTAAACAATGCTTCTGAGCGTTCTGATTCAACAATAATTTCATCTTCTGAAATTATAATGTCATCGTCTAATATGA
>JAEEQV010000128.1:0-6761 GCA_016285445.1 Bacteroidales bacterium | reverse complement strand
AACTGGGTTCAATGAGTGAGCCGTGTTAGGCGTTCCGTCTGGATTGATTGCATTGTCGGCATTTCCGTGGTCGGCAATGATGATTGTTTCGTAACCCATTGATTTTGCTGCTTCAACAGTTTCATTCACGCATTGGTCAACGGCAACGACAGCTTTTTCAATTGCTGAGTATATTCCTGTGTGACCGACCATATCGCCATTTGCGTAGTTTACAACGATAAAGTCATATTTGTCAGTCTTGATTGCTTCCACCAATTTGTCTTTCACTTCGTACGCACTCATTTCAGGTTTCAAGTCGTAAGTGGCAACCTTTGGAGAAGGTACCAAGATACGGTCTTCGTTTTCGTAAGGTGTTTCGCGACCACCGTTGAAGAAGAACGTTACGTGAGCATATTTCTCTGTTTCGGCAATGTGCAACTGTTTCTTTCCAAGATTTGCAACATATTCGCCAAGCGTGTTTTGTACGTTTTCTTTGTCAAACAAGATGTGAACGCCTGTGAACGAAGCATCGTATGGAGTCATACAATAATATTGTATGTTAGGAATTGTCTTCATTCCAGCTTCAGGCATATCTTTTTGAGAAAGAACGATAGTCAATTCTTTTGCGCGGTCGTTACGATAGTTGAAGAAAATCACCACGTCGCCTTCCTTAATGCGACCGTCAACGTTTGCATTAACGATAGGTTCAACAAATTCGTCAGTACCTTTGCGTTCTGCGCAGTCGGAATCGTAACTTTCTTGCATTGCCTGTACCATATTCGTTGCTTTTTTACCAACGCCGTTGATAAGCATATCGTAGGCAATTTTGATACGTTCCCAACGTTTGTCACGGTCCATTGCGTAGAAACGACCGATGATCGTTGCAATGCTACCTGTGTTTTTTGCCAAGTGAGCCTCGAGTTGTTCTATGAAACCCTTACCAGACTTGGGGTCTGTGTCACGACCGTCCATAAAGCAGTGAACGAACGTCTTTTCAATATTATATGCTTTTGCAATTTCCACCAATTTGAACAGATGGTCAAGGGAACTGTGAACGCCACCATTGGAAACCAAACCCATAAAATGAACTTGTTTTCCGTTCTCTTTTGCATAAGAGAAAGCATTCTTGATTTCTTTATTTTCCATAATGGAATTATCGGCACACGCACGATTGATTTTTACCAAATCTTGGTACACCACGCGACCAGCACCAATATTCAAGTGACCAACTTCGGAGTTTCCCATCTGACCGTCGGGCAAACCTACGTTTTCACCTGATGCTTGGAGTTGAGAATAGGGATAATTTTTCAATAAAGAATCCCAGTATGGAGTGGGTGTAGAACTAATGACATCGGATTTTGTCTTGTTTCCGAAACCCCATCCGTCAAGAATCATAAGCAGAGCTTTCTTTCTCATTTCTATATGTTTTACGTTATACTTCAAAAATTTTCGTGCAAAGATAAGAATTTCTTCGTTTGAGTGTGAAAACAAGGATTTTAATTGACGAAAAAAACATTAATTATCTGTTGTAATTTGACTTGTTATATTATTTCGTATATATTTGGGCAATAATTTTAAACACAATATGTCGTTTTATTCCGCGGTCGTTCGACCGATTTTATTTTCATTCGACCCAGAGACAATTCATAGTTTCACTATCAATTGGTTGTCATTTTGGGGCAAAGTTCCAGGGGTACAGTCTGTTATAAAATGTCATTACAAGGTAAAACCCGATTCCGTTTTGGAACGTGAGGTTTTTGGTATAAAATTTCCTCATCCCGTTGGTTTGGCTGCCGGTTTGGATAAAAATGCGCAAGCATACGAGATGTTGGGGGCAATGGGGTTTGCGTTTGTCGAGGTGGGAACTGTCACGCCTCGTCCGCAGATTGGCAATCCCAAGCCACGTCTGTTTCGGTTGAAGAAGGACAAAGGTCTCATCAACAGAATGGGATTTAATAATGATGGCGTAGAGTCAATGATTCGAAATCTGAAAAAACGCCATACAAAACTGATTATCGGAGGAAATATCGGGAAAAATGAGGTTACATCTAACGATGACGCTGTTCGTGACTATTTGTTAGGATTTAATTCCTTGTATGAATATGTGGATTATTTCGTGGTGAACGTGAGTTGCCCGAATCAACAAAATTTGCGTGATTTGCAGGCGAGGGAACCGTTGACGAACTTGTTGCAGACGTTGTGTCAGGCAAATGCAGAAAAACCGAAGCAAAAACCAATCTTGCTGAAGATTTCTCCCGATTTGACTCACGAGCAGTTGGACGATATTATTGATATTGTAAAAGAAACGGGGATTGCCGGCGTTGTGGCGACAAACACGACAACGACGCGTAATAACTTGTCGTATTCGCAAGAATACATTGAATCAATCGGAAATGGCGGATTGAGCGGTGCACCAGAGACGAAATTGTCAACCGAGGTGATTCGTTATGTACACGAAAAATCACAAGGTGCTTTCCCGATTATTGGTGTGGGAGGTATTATGAGTCCCGAAGATGCGTATGAAAAATTGGAGGCAGGAGCTAGTTTGGTGCAGATTTATAGCGGTTTTATTTACGAAGGCCCGTCGTTAATCAAGAAAATTTGCAAATATATCGTTAAGAAAAGCAAGGAATAGAAAAGTTTTTTTGTTTGAAAATGAATTAGTTACGATGTTATTGTAATTTTTTTTGAAAAAAAACAATTCAAACGAATGCAGAAACAAAAAAAATAGTACATTTGCAACGCAATCGCGAGAATAGCTCAGTTGGTAGAGCACGACCTTGCCAAGGTCGGGGTCGCGGGTTCGAGTCCCGTTTCTCGCTCAAATGAATTCGCCTGGATGGTGGAATTGGTAGACACGCAGGACTTAAAATCCTGTGGACATTGCGTCCGTGCGGGTTCAATTCCCGCTCTAGGTACTAAAAAAAGTTAGAAGACTCGTTAAGAGTCTTTTTTGTTTTTAGGGGTTCCCTTAATTCTTTTCCTGTGATTTAATCCATGCTTGTGTGCGTAGCGCTATGTTACGCTTGAGACATTCGCTGTATAGCCATGGCTCACAACTATGTATGTCGCCCACGTTGATGAATCCCATAATGGGCTTGTATTCCGAACCGGCATAATTTTCTACGACAAGAACGTGATATTCTGGATTGACTGTCACCGTGATACTGTCGTGTAATGTGGCTGGCGTGTCGTCGGTTTGCCAGTTTACGGGATTGATGCAGAAAATACATTGGTCGCAGAGTATGGGCTGAGCGTATTTTACGTCTTTTACCGTGTTGTAGCAAATCGTTACACCTATGTCGGCAGAATCTTTTGCAGCACGGATATGTTTGCTTTGTAACGTGTCTTGCGGTGTTACCTTGTAGCCTAACACGTATGCTGCCGCCAAATGATTGTAGGTCTCGTCGTCCATGTATTTCAGCAGTTCCACGACAGCCAATCCTCCTTGGCTGAAGCCTGCAAGAATGAAAGGCCGATTATTGTCACGTTTCTGCAGAAAAGGGTCGAATGCTTTCTTTACGTCCGACATGGCAATTTGTGCACGACGGTGGATAGTGTCTTCGTTAAGCGTAGCCCACGATTCTAACGTAATATGTCGATAGTAGGGGGCATAGAAATTATTGCCGTCGCCCATGTATTCTGCAATTTTACGGATTTCTATCGCCATATCGTTGCGATGATTCTCGTTGTGTACGTCGGCATAGTGGCTGGTTTGCCCGTCGGCTGTCTGCCAGTCAAATTCCCAAGTGGAGACAATGTAAAACACGTCTGCGCCAATTCCTGCCGTATCGTTTAGGGTGACAAACCACATGGTTGTGTCGGCATAATCGGGGGCTGTCGGTACAAATTCCATTGCCACCACATTTTCAGAATTATTTTTGTTGTTTAAGTAACAGAATATGCCTCCAATTGCCGCTGCAATAATGATGATGGCAATTGTCACGATTGTTGTTTTAGAGATTTTCATAAACAATGTATTTTGTATCTTTCCTTACAAATTTATATAAATCAGAGAACTTTCATGAAAAAGGGGAAAAATAATGACGGGACTCCTTCTGAAATTCTTTTAAAGTAATTTATGTGTTGAAAATCGGTTCTGTTTTTGGGGATTATTACTTTCTCGGATGATACAACATAATTGTGTCGTGAAGATGTTGCTGGTCCAAATGCGTGTAGAGCTCCGTGGTAAGGATTGATTCGTGACCGAGCATTTCCTGTACGGAACGAAGGTCGGCACCACCGTTTACCAAATGAGTGGCAAAGGAGTGGCGGAACGTGTGGGGACTGATGTTTTTTTGTATGCCGGCTTTTTCTGCCGCATCTTTTATGATAAGGAACACCATAACTCGTGTCATGTGTTTGCCGCGACGGTTCAGGAACAAGTAATCGCGTTCCGCTTCGGGAATGTCGAGCTGACAACGCCATTCCATATAATTGCCTATTTCCCGTATCGCCTTGTCGCTAATGGGAACAAGCCGTTCCTTGTCGCCTTTGCCTATGACGCGTATGAAACCGTCCTTGAAAAACAGGTTGTGAATACGCAAGTTCACTAACTCGCTCACACGAAGACCGCAACTATATAATGTCTCCAAAATCGCACGGTTTCTGTGCCCTTCGGGTTTGCTAACGTCAATGCTGTTGATAATCGCGTCAATTTCGCCAATGGTAAGATATACGGGCAGTTTTCTCGTGATTTTGGGCGATTCAAGTAAATCGGTCGGGTCTATATCGATAAGATTGTCTAACTGTAAATAATCGAAGAACCCCTTGATGCCCGAAACCAGCCGTGCTTGCGAACGTTCCTTGAATTCCTTCTCGTTTTCGTTAAGCCACACGATAAAATCTCGAAGATGGTCAATGGTTACTTTTTCTGGTGTGATGTTTTCATCAATCACGGTGAAGTAACTTTCGAGTTTTCTCACATCGTGGCAATACGCTTCGATAGAATTTTCGGACAACGATTTTTCTAATCGAAGGTACAATGCAAAATCGTGTATGCTTTTTTCCCAATCCATTTGTACTTTTTTAACAAATGTAAGAAATTCTTGTATCTTTGCCGAAAAAATTAAGAAATGAAAAAATTTTTATTGACTCTTGCGTGTGCATTCGTTTTGGGCGGTTCGTTTGCACAGGAAAATGCTCCCAAGGACAACGATAAGCCGCACAAACAATTTGTTGGGTGCGCAACCTCAATGTGGTTTAACGACGATGCTGATTACACTTCAATGCAACTGCAACCAAAATACGGTTATCATTTCAATTCGTGGTTTGCATTGGGTATCACGTTGGACTATGCATATACCAAAGATGGTGTTGCCGATGTGAAAACCGACATGTATGGCGTGAATCCGTTTATTCGCCTGAAACATCCGTGCAAGGAGGCGAGTGTGGCTCCTATTATTTTGTTTGCCGATTTGGGCGTGAACTATAGCGTGGCAAAAAACAAACAGATTTCTTCGGGCAATGCACTTCCCGACGGAGATAATATGTACATAGGCGCTCGTCCGGGTATTGCCTACGTGTTGAGCAACCGTTTCAGTATAGCCGCATATTTTGGATTTATTGGCTACCGTCACAGTAGCGCTCCGGCAACAACCAACAATGGTTCTGGTTTCACCTTGTCAACCAACGGTTTGGCTCTTGGCTTGAATATTCACTTTTTGTAGTAGAAACGTTGCAATATGAATTTTGAACAAAAATTTGAGCAGTTACAAAAATTGATCGGCAACACGCCGCTCGTCAAAATAAACTATCAGTTTAAGGGCGAGAAGAAATATGCCTATCTCAAGGCGGAGTGGTACAATCTTTCGGGTTCCATAAAGGATAGGGTGGCGTATTACATTTTGAAGCATGCATACGAGACGGGCGAAATCGACGAAAAAACACCGATTTGCGAGGTTACCAGCGGAAATATGGGTATTTCGTTTGCGGCAGTTTCGCGTTATTTGGGAAATCCGTGTACGATTTGCATTCCAAAATTCATGTCGAAGGAACGCTTCAAACTGTTACATCTTTACGGCGCGCATCTTGAATTGACCGAGAATTTTGAAACGGCGTTCGAGAAGGCTGCCGAATACGAGAAACAAGGTTATTTCCTTACGCATCAGTTTGAGAATGAGTATAATATGATTGCTCACTACGAAACGACTGCTCCCGAGATAGAAGCGAAAATTGATGAGTTTCCATGTTTCATTGCCGGCGTAGGCACGGCAGGAACGTTGCACGGCTGTGGAAAATATTTCAAGGACAAGCATAATTCAAAAATGTTTGCGCTTGAGCCGTTACAGTCGTCAATCCTCACGCTTGGAAAATCGCTCGGTCCGCACAAGATTCAGGGGTTGTCCGACGAAATTATTCCTGGCTTGTACCCTGAAAATTTGGTTGATGGCATTATTCGCGTTGACGACAACGATGCGATAGGTATGGCACAACGCCTGTGCAAGGAATTGTCGTTGGGTGTGGGAATCTCAGGTGGTGCGAATTTCTTGGGCTGCGTGCTTTCTGGCTACAACGGTGCCATTTCCGTATTTGCCGACGATAACAAGAAATATCTTTCAACGGCTTTGGCTGACGAATCTATTCATTCTCAGTTGGTTGACGAGATTGAATTGCTGGGTTTCGAGGTGTTGTAATACAATTATCAGAATTTAATAGAGACGATGGCACTTCTCACAACCCCACACCGCCAAGCCGAGGCTTTTATACGCTTCATTCAAAGAAATTCTTAACGCTCATCTGCGAAGTCGCATCTGTCGCTACGATGAAAGCAATAGAGAGTT
>JAEEQV010000127.1:0-6783 GCA_016285445.1 Bacteroidales bacterium | reverse complement strand
TGCAATGCTTTTTTTATGAAAGCAACTTCATTGTTGGAAAGCGAGAGAGATTCTTCAGTAATTTCTTGTGTATCAATAATGTGTGGATTATCTCTCGGTGATGACTGATGTTGTTGAACAGGCGTAACGATGTTGATGGGAGTATTTCCTTCTGACTCAATATCCATCATAGTATCATTGAAGAATTTGTCGTCATTCGAATGATTTTCAATAACAGTAGTGTATTGTCCGCCATTTTGAATCATGTCGTTTACCAATTTCTTCAAGTCGTTCATATCCTTCTTCATATCAAACATCAGTTTGAAAAGAATTTCCCTTTCCGAAGCATAGGTTGCTTCCGCAGCCGACGGATTTATGGCAGGAAGACGTGTCTCGCCATAATCGGGAAGATATTTCTTGAGCGTTTCCGCATTGATAATCGGGCCGTTTTCCAGCATTGCGAGTTGTTCGGAAATGTTTTTCAACTGACGAATGTTGCCTGGCCAGCGATAGGTCAAGAGCATTTCTTTGCTTGTGGAATCCAAGTCAATTCGTGGTCTATGGTATTTTTCCGCCGTATCGTTCGCAAATTTTCTAAAGAGAACGTAAATGTCATCTTGTCGCTCTCGCAAAGGCGGGATGGCAATGGGAACGGTATTGAGTCGATAGTATAAATCTTCTCGGAATTTCCCCGATTTGATGGCATCTTGTAGATTGACATTTGTTGCTGCAACAATACGCACGTCGGTTTTTTGCACTTTTGATGAGCCGACGGGAATAAATTCCCCAGATTCGAGAACGCGAAGAAGCCGCGCCTGCGTTGGTTTGGGCAGTTCGCCTACCTCGTCAAGGAAGATTGTTCCTCCGTTGACCGTCTCAAAATATCCTTTGCGGTCACCTGCAGCGCCTGTAAACGACCCTTTTACGTGACCGAACAGTTCAGAATCAATCGTACCTTCAGGAATAGCGCCACAGTTTATTGCAATGTAGGGTTTATCCTTGCGAAGACTATTTTTATGAATAATCTGCGAAAAGGCCTCTTTCCCGACGCCACTTTCCCCCTCAATAAGTACAGAAAGATTGGTAGGAGCGATTTGCAGAGCAATTTCCACGGCATTATTCAAGCGTGGAGAATTACCTATAATTCCCAAATTAAGTTTCACCGATTGCACTCTGCTATCCATACCACGAAAATTTAACAAAATTACAAAAAAATCTCGAAGATATGATTGCAATAAGAAAAAAGATTTTTTCTCCTATCAAAAGGCGATAATCCCGTTTATTATTATTTTTGCAAAAAAATAACGAGTGCAGTTCGAAGTTCAACATACATGCTCTAAATGTAATGCACGAGCAGGAAAAATAACCACCGACCATGGCGAAATTCTTACTCCTATTTTTATGCCTGTCGGAACGGCTGGCACGGTCAAAGGCGTGCATATCCCCGAACTTCGCGATGAGGTGAAGGCACAAATCATATTGGGCAACACCTACCATTTGTATCTTCGTCCGGGATTGGACATTTTGCGTAAAGCGGGCGGTCTGCATAAGTTCAACGGTTGGGACAAACCCATCTTGACCGACAGTGGCGGTTTTCAAGTGTTCTCGCTGGCCGACAATCGTAAACTGAAAGAGGAAGGCGTGTATTTCAAATCGCATATCGATGGCTCGAAACATTTGTTCACGCCAGAAAACGTGGTTGATACACAACGAATTATAGGTGCCGACATCATTATGGCTCTTGACGAATGTACGCCTGGCACTGCCGATTATCAGTATGCAAAAAAATCGCTTGACTTGACGCACCAATGGCTGCTCCGTGGCGTGAAACATTTTGACGAGACCGAGCCGTTGTATGGTTACAATCAGACATTTTTCCCTATTGTGCAAGGTTGCACGTATAAAGATTTGCGACAAAAATCGGCGGAATTTATCGCCTCGCTCAACCGTGAAGGCAACGCCATTGGCGGACTTGCCGTCGGTGAACCCGAAGAAGTGATGTACGAGATGATTGAAGTTGTGAATGAAATTCTGCCCAAGGACAAACCTCGCTATCTGATGGGCGTGGGAACTCCGGTGAATCTTCTGGAGGCAATTTCTCGTGGCGTCGATATGTTCGACTGCGTTATGCCTACTCGTAACGGTCGAAATGGCATGCTATTCACGTGGGACGGTATCATCAACATAAAAAATAAAAAATGGGAAGACGACTTTTCGCCTATCGAGGAGCATGGGGCTACGTTTGTTGACAAGATTTATTCCAAAGCATATCTGCACCATTTGATTCGCTGTCAGGAGATTCTGGGCGCACAAATTGCGAGCATTCATAACTTGGGTTTTTATTTGTCTTTGGTGGAAGAAGCGCGAAAACAGATAGAAAATGATACCTTTGCAGAGTGGAAATCTAAAATGGTGGTTCAATTGGCACAAAGAGTATGATTAAGAGACTTGACTGGTATATCATCAAAAAATTTCTTGGCACATTCGTTTTGTCAATGGTGCTGATAATGGCCATTGCCATTATTTTCGACATTCAGGAAAAATACGACGACTTCATCACGAAACATGCGCCGCTGAAGGAAATCATCGTTGACTATTATCTGAACTTCATTCCATATTATGCCAATTTGTTCACCTCGATGTTCGTTTTCATTTCGGTGATTTTCTTCACCTCGAAAATGGCTTCGAATACTGAAATTATTGCAATTCACTCGGGTGGAGTCAGTTTCTTGCGTTTCTTGAGGCCATATATGGTTACTGCTACAATTATCGCAATTCTTTCATGGATATTGATTTTGTTCGTGATTCCCGAATCCAATAAAATCCGTGTCGATTTTGAGGATAAGTATATTCGCAATAAGTACCAGAATTGGGAGAAAAACATTCACCGACAGGTGCGTCCCGGATATTTCGTCTATATGGAGAACTACAACGTCGATTCCGAAAATGCGTTTCGCTTCTCCATTGAAAAATATGAAAACGGGAAACTTGTCTCAAAGCTGACGAGCGACTATGCAAAATGGGATTCCACCAAGAATCTGTGGACGGTATATAATTACTTCATCCGCACCTTGGACGGACCTGTGGAACACTTGCAATCGGGTGCGGTGCTTGATACTGCGTGCTATCTGGAATCGCAAGACTTGCGTATGCGCGATTTCTATGTTGACAAGATGAACATTGTAGAATTAAATCAATACATAGAGCAGCAGAAAATGCAGGGAACCGATAACATTGAAAAACTTGAAATCGTGAAATATCAACGGTGGGCGCTGCCGTTCTCCACATTTATCTTGACTTTGATGGGCGTGTGCTTGTCGAACAAGAAAAAACGTGGTGGTACGGTCATAAACATTGTGGTTGGTATAGCACTTTGCTTTTCGTATATTCTTCTGGAACAAGTAAGTACGACGTTTACCTTAAACCTTGGCTTTAGCCCGCTCATTTCGGTGTGGATACCGAATATATTGTATTCTATCTTGTGCGTTTTCTTGTTCCGAAGGGCAACGATTTAGTTCCGCACATCAAAACGTTCGGCCGAAAATACGCCTTTGATACTTCTTATTTTCTCGAGAATTTTGTCAAGATGCACAATGTCCTTGATTGACAAAGTAAGCATTCCCTCAAAATTGCCATCTTTTGAGTCGAGTTTTATGCCACGAAGTTTCACTAACGTATCTTTTGCCAAAAGCTCGGTAATGTTGTTGATAATGCTGATTTCGTCGCTTCCCGTGATACGGATTCCCGTCACAAAATCCACATTTGCCTCGGCTCGGCTCCACTGTGCCTTGATGATACGGTACGGATATTGTCCCATCATATTCAATGCGTTAGGGCAGTTTAAGCGGTGAATCTTTATTCCGCCTCCTGCCGAAACAAAGCCAAAAATGTCATCACCTTTGATTGGATTACAACATTTGGCAAGTTTATAGTCAAGATTGTCATTGATATTATCAATTATCAATAGATTTTCGGAGTCTTTCGCTATTCTTCTGTTGAATTTCTCCTTGAACTCGTCTGCATTGATTGATAAGGGCTTTTTTTCTTCGGCTTTTTCTTCGAAGACAGACTTGATTTGTGACGTGTCAACCTTGTTGGCCATCACTGCCATATATAAGTCGAAGGGTTCCTTGAAACCGAAATGTTTCGTGACTTTTCGGATGTTTTCGTCGCTGAACTTGATGTTGAACTGGGCAAACTTTCTCGACAAGGTTTCCTTGCCAATGTTTGCCGTCTTATACTGAATATCCTTGAGATATTTCTTTATGTGCGTACGGGCCTTCGACGTTTTTACAAACGACAGCCAGTCTTGCTTCGGCGACTGATTTTTTGAGGTGAATACCTCAACGGAATCTCCATTTTTCAATATGTGGTTTATCGTTACTATTTTCCCGTTCACCTTGCCTCCCGTGCAGGTGTTTCCTATGTTTGAGTGGATTTCGTAAGCAAAGTCGAGCAATGTCGCGTCGGCTGGAAGTTTACGCAAATCGCCTTGTGGCGTGAAAATGAACACTTCCGACGTGTATAATTCCATTCGGGAATTGTTGTCGTTTTCGAGTGACTCGTCCTTGCTTTCAAGCATTTCTCTAATTGACGATAGCCAATGTATTGAATTAGAAGCCGATTCTCCATCTTTATAAATCCAGTGAGCCGCTTGCCCTTTCTCTGCCACCTCGTCCATTCGTTTCGTTCTGATTTGCACCTCAACCCATCGGTTCTCTGGCCCGAGAACAGTGGTGTGCAACGATTCGTAACCGCTCGATTTGGGCGAGGAAATCCAGTCCCTCAAACGGTTTGGATTCGGGCGATATAGGTCGGAAATGATGGAATACACATTCCAGCAATCGCGTTTCTCAAATTCTGGTTGGGAATCTATAATGATACGTATGGCAAACAGGTCGTAGATGTGGTCAAAGGTAACTTTTCCCTTTTGCAACTTGTTCCAAATGGAATGTATGGATTTTGGTCGCCCTTTTATCTCAAATGGTGGAATGCCTTTCGCTTCGAGTAATTCTTTAAGTGGCTGAATAAAACTTTCTATATATCTGTCTCTTGCAGCTTTCTTTTCGGCAAGTTGTTTGGCGATTGTCTTGTAAATGTCGTTGTGAAGATATTTCATCGACATTTCTTCCATCTCCGTCTTGATTTGATACAAACCAAGTCGGTGGGCAAGCGGAGCATACAGCGACTCTAATTCTTCGGCGAGATTTTTTTGTTCTTCTTCCGAAAGATTTTTTATGTTTCTGAGCTTGTTGAGTTTTGAACTCAGCAATATCAAGACAACACGAACGTCGTCGGCTTGACTGAGAATGAGTTTTATGAAATTTTCGGATTGCAGTTTCGAGCGTGTAGTGTTTATTTTTTCAACTTTCTCCAATCCGACAATGATGCCCAGAACTTTTTCTCCGTACGCGGAACTGATTTCAGCATTGGAAATTTTACCTTTCTCGTGACAGGGCTTCAGGAAAATGCTCATAAGAGCTTTTGCTCCAAGTCCAATGAGCGAAATAGCTATTTCTGCCTGGCTGAGAATGTTTTCCAATTCTGCATCGCTCAGGTGCGATTTGCAAAAATCATATGCCTTTTCTATCAGCGGAATGTCACGTTCCTGTTCTTTGATGAACGGTTTCGCCTGCGTTATTATGTTTGATATCACATTGTCCATATCGAAAATTTGTCTGGGTAATATTACAAAAAAAACGCTTATGAAAAATTATCATAAGCGTTTTCCCACTCTCAGAGCGGAGAAGGAGGGATTCGAACCCCCGGTACCTTGCGGTACGCCGGTTTTCAAGACCGGTGCAATCGACCACTCTACCACTTCTCCGCTGCAAATGTACACTTTTTTTGTGACGTGCAACATCTGGAGGGAAAAATTTTTATTTTTTTCTCTAAATGATGATAAAAAATAGGTGGAAAGCCCTTAGTTCCTTTTCAATTGCGGGCAAAACGTGTATCCTATCGTAACTGAACTGTTGGTGTTTTTCGAGGTTTGGAAACAAAATTCAAAACTTCCTCCTCCCACAAACCACGATGTGCCTAAATAAAATGGCACGTCGGAAGTGGCTGTTTTTTCAGTTGTATTCGTTGAATGTCGTGAAACGCCTAATCCGACAAATGGTTTCAAGTGTATTTTTTGTATTGGCCAATATGCTCGTGCCGATAGTCCCACATCGGCTGAGGTTGCGGCGGCAGAACCTTGAAATGACCAAAATGCGGCAACATCGAACATTTCTTTGAAAAGATATGTTCCCGTCCGCAAACCTAAGAGTGCCGTAAAATCGCCTCCTGGTACCTGAATGTTGAATCCAAGGTTCCCGGATACGAAGAAATTCTTTTGTGTGTTCCCTCGCCAAACGGGTGGCGCGTATTTCTCAATATTAATGCTATTCATATCCCACGAATCGGCTAACGTAAGCGTTCCGTTTTTGCGGAACCAAAGCTCACGACCATAGTTGGTGTAAATTACGATTTCGTCGTAGTTGGTGTTTTGTAATTTGTCAGCGAGAATATATGTTTTTTGTTCTTGGGAAAGGTTGGCAAACGTTTCGGATGATGCATAGAGTATCAATTTGGCATTTTCCACCTTGGAATAGTAGAAATAGGTATCGGCATTCGTTTGTTCCACTTGTGCGAAACTAACGGTGCTGAAAAGCATCAGTACAAGAAACATACTATGTTTGATAATCCTTTTCATTCTTTCTTCCTTTTGCCAAAATAAATAGATTTACCAACCGACACACAGATAGCCGACTGAAACTTGTTGCTGGAGTCGTTCTTGGGAAACATATAGTTTAGTATGGA
>JAEEQV010000126.1:0-6856 GCA_016285445.1 Bacteroidales bacterium | reverse complement strand
GAAATCATCAATTTCTACAAAGACACCGATTTACGACCAAATTTCTAATATTTATTGTTTCCTAAAAACAATAAATAATCATACTTTTGACAAAAAAATCTAAATATGATAGACAGTCCACTTATTGATGCAACGATTGACATAGCGTTCAAAGAAGATATTGGTGACGGCGACCATACGACTCTGTCGTGTATTCCCCACGATTTACAAGGTCGTGCGCGATTATTAGTCAAAGAAGACGGTATTCTTTGTGGTGTTGAATTAGCAAAAAAGATTTTTGCAAAATTCGACCCGACATTAAAAATGACACAGTATCTGCACGATGGCGACGCTATAAAAAAAGGTGACATTGCGTTTGTTGTTGAAGGAAAAACAATCTCGATTCTGCAAACCGAGCGACTTGTATTGAACTTTATGCAGCGATTGAGTGGAATTGCCACACAAACACACGAATACGTAAAATTGTTGGAAGGTACAAACACAAAAATCCTCGACACTCGTAAAACCACACCAGGTTTGCGTTTGCTGGAAAAATACGCCGTAAAGACTGGCGGTGGCGAAAATCACCGAATCGGGTTGTACGATATGATTTTGATAAAAGACAACCATATTGATTACGCAGGTGGCGTGACGAAAGCAATCACAAAGACGAAAGAATATCTCAAAGAAAAAGGGAAAGACTTAAAAATTGAGGTGGAAGCACGCACGTTAGACGAAATAAAAGAAATACTCCAATTTGACGTTGAACGTATCTTGATTGACAACTTCACACCCGAAGAGACGAAAGTTGCCGTTGCACTTATCAATGGCAAATGCAAAACGGAATCGTCGGGCGGAATCACAAAAGAATCAATTCGGGCATACGCTGAGGCAGGTGTAGATTACATTTCGGTAGGAGCTCTTACACATCACATCAACAGTCTTGATTTGAGTCTCAAAGCATTTTAATTGATGCGTATCGCCGTTCCGTTCCAAAAAAATTTTGCCATATTTCTATTGTCATGCATATTCGTCAATGGATACGCGCTTAACACGGTTACGCCACCCGAAAAGCCGAAACTTGTCGTGCTATTCGTTGTGGAACAGATGCGGTACGAATACTTGGAACGCTTCAATCGCCATTATGTAAGCGGAGGATTCAAAAAATTGATGTACGACGGAACGCAATGTATTGACGCTCATACAAATTTTGCCTATGGACATAGTGCAAGCGCATTTGCCAGCATAGCAACGGGAACGACGCCCGCACGACACGGAATCATAGGAAACACGTGGTACAACAGAAATTCTCATACCCAAACACATTGCGTTGCCGACGCGACATATTTTTGTGTCGGTGGCAAACACGAGGAATATCAAGTTTCGGCCAAAAAACTCATCGGTTCCACGTTTGGCGAAGAACTCATGACACAATCGTTCGGACGCTCGCGCTCGTTCACCATCAGTTTGGAGCCTCAATCTGCAGTGCTTTGCTCAGGACACAAGTCAAACGGAACATTTTGGTTAGATGAATATAGTGGGAATTGGGTGACAAGTTCGTACTACAACCCCGTGCTTCCTGCATGGTTATCACAATTTAACGCCAAAGGACTTGCCACAATATATAGCAATAGAACGTGGAACACCTTTCAACCAATAGAAAAATATAAAGAATCGGCACCAGATAATGCTAAATATGAAATTGGATTACGAAATCAGACTACTTTCCCCTATTCATTACAAAAACTAAAAGACAGATACAAACCATATAAAATACTTAAAACCACGACATTCGGTAATACCTATGTAAAAGATTTTGCCATTGAACTTATTGAGAAAGAACGACTTGGGAAAAGTGACTGCACCGATTTTCTTACGATAGCAATCACTGCGACAGAGGAAATCGGGAACAAGTTCGGTTGTCTTTCAAAAGAAATTGAAGACACTTACATTCGCCTTGATTTCGAGTTGATGTTTTTGCTCAACTATTTGGAAACGCATATAGGGAAAGAAAATTTTGTCTTCATTCTTACCTCAAACCACGGCATGTCGGTTTCGGCAAAAAGTGACACGCAAAAATCAACTAATTCGGGCATTTTCAAGCCAACGGAGTCTATGTATTTGTTGGACAAATATCTTGACGTGACTTTTGGCGAAGATGAATGGATAGAACACTATCAAAATCTGCAAATTTACATAAGCAAGAAAGCGATAAAAAGACACAACATTACATTAGCAGAAGTGGAAAACGCCAGTTGCGATTTTTTGACAAAACTAACGGGAATACAAAATGCCGTCGGCTCAACCTTGTTATCAAATCACGATTTTTGCACGAACGAAATCTTCAGACTATTGGATAATTCTTATAATTACGAGCGTTCAGGCGACATTTTGCTCACCTTGAAACCGAATTGGGAAGAACAATCGGTTGAAACAGTCGGCTCGCACATTTCGCCCTACAATTACGACACACACGTACCTCTTTTTTGGTACGGATGGAAATTTGAATCCAAAATAATCACGCAACCTGTTGAAATCACCGATATTATCGTAAATTTGTGCCAAATAACTAAAATATCACGCCCCAATATGGCAAATGGTAAAATCATAGAGAATCTTATCAAATGAAGAAATTTATAACGACATATTTATTTTTACTTATAGGTATTCTTGCTTTTTCACAAGAAGAAACATCACTGAACACGATACCGAACAAAAAGGTCTATTTCACCGACCCTGCGGAGCTCATTCTGCAATTTTCTCAGATAAACATTCAAGACAACACGGCACGAAATGGGATTCGGGCTTCCTATTTCACGAATGTACCGTACTATATGAACATAAATTTCAATAACAATTTTGGAATTATGCCGGGTGTGTCAATCAAAAATATCGGTATAAAAACAAAAGACGAGATAATCGATTCCGTATCGTATTATAAAGTGACTCGAAGAGTTTTCACTGCCGGGATCTCGGCAGCCGCAAAAATTGGGATGTTCAACAAAGGATTATGGATTTACGGCGGTGGTGGCGTTGATTGGGCGTTTCACTATCGTCAGAAATTTTATGAAAAGACCGACAAAAAACATATAACCAAAAAAGGCGAATGGTGGAGCAAGGCCACGCCAAATGTGATTCCATCGGTTTTCGTCGGTGTTCAGACGCCTATCGGCATAAATGTAAAGGCAACCTATTATTTCAACGATTTTCTAAATCAAAATTATAAAGGTACATTCGGGGATTTTAGCAAAATAACTCAGTCCCAGTTATTTACGATTACATTTGCTCTCATTTTGAAAGAAATGAAGGATTCGTCAGCACTCATTGAACCACTAGAACAACCCTCGCGCAAGGAAAAATCAATTGAATTATGAAATACATTAAATACTTGATATACAAGATATTCGGGTTGAAAACATATCTTCAAATTGTCAGTAGAACCTATATACGTCTCATTTCCATGGGATTAGGAAAGTCACAATATCCCGAAATTCATTATTTGAGACAGATAGTAAAACCTGGTTCGCATTGCATTGACATTGGTGCAAACCTTGGCTACTACTCTTATTTTATGAGTAAATATGCAGGTGCGTCAGGAAAAGTTTATTCTATCGAGCCAATTCCACTTTTTGGCGAAATTTGGAAGAAAAATGTAGCAAGAACTGGATTCAACAACATCGAATTGCTTCCTTACGCCTTAGGTGCGGAAGAAAAAAAGGTCACGATGGGAATGCCCGTCATTGACGGAACCGTTCATCACGGAATGACAAAAATTATTGATTCAAATTCGCAATGCGAAAAGACATTTGATGTGCAGATGCAAGTTCCAGATACGTTATTTCAAAACCTTCCCAAAATTGATTTCGTTAAAATCGACATTGAAGGTTACGAACACGTTGCTTTTGCAAATATGAAAAAACTGCTTGAACGGGATAAACCACTTATTCAGTCGGAACTTGGCGGAGAAGAAAATCGTAAAGAATGTTTCGCCATTTTGACCGAATTAGGTTACGAGCCATACATTCTTCAAGAAAACGAACTGACAGAAATTCCCGTGAGCGAAATCAACGATCATGGTCAAGATTTTTATTGGAAACATCTTCTGACCGTCTGTCTTATATTGCCATTTTTCATAAAAATCATTGACGGCACATTTTTTTAGTCAATTTATACTCTATTTCCACTGAAAAACGTACTTTTGAAACGAAATTTTTCGAATGTATGAACGCACCTTCGTATGTTGAAAACGATCCGTGGCTGAAACCTTTCACGCCTGCTATTGTCGGTCGTTTAGAGTATTGGGAGCAAAGAGAAAAGAATTTGCTTCTCAATAATTCTTCGCTTGATTCGTTTGCCAACGGGCATCTGTTTTTCGGTTGTCACAAGACTGAAAAAAGCTGGATTTTTCGTGAATGGGCTCCGAACGCGACAAATATTTGTCTTGTCGGAACTTTTTCCAATTGGGAGGAACACGTTGAATTTGTTTTTGAAGAAAAAGATCATTGCTGGGAACTTGAAGTGCCGTTAGACAAGATTAAACATGGCGATTTGTACAAATTGTCAATGTATTGGAAAGGCGGACACGGATTTCGTATCCCTGCGTGGGCAACGAGAGTTGTTCAGGACGAACAGACAAAAATCTTCTCTGCTCAAATTTGGGACAAGGAGCCATACGTTTGGAAAAATCCTCTTCCTAAAATCAATCAGGCACCTTTGATTTACGAGGCACACGTGGGTATGGCAACCGAAGAATATAAGGTTGGTACCTATTCGGAATTTACAAAGAATGTACTTCCTATCATAAAAGAGGCTGGTTACAATACCGTACAGTTGATGGCCATTCAGGAACATCCGTATTACGGCTCGTTTGGTTATCACGTGTCGAGTTTCTTTGCCGCTTCCTCTCGTTTCGGTACTCCCGAGGAATTGAAGGAATTGATTGACACGGCTCACGGAATGGGTATGCGTGTCATAATGGATTTGATTCATTCTCACGCAGTTAAGAATACCGAGGAAGGATTGGGAAAATACGACGGCACCGATTATCAGTTTTTCCATAAAGGTCCTAAGGGTACGCACGGAGCATGGGATTCAAAATGTTTCAATTACGGCAAAAACGAGGTGATTCACTTCCTTTTGTCCAACTGCAAATATTGGCTGACAGAATATAATTTTGACGGATTCCGTTTCGACGGTGTTACCAGTATGATGTACTGGGATCACGGACTCGGACGTGCGTTTGACTGCTACGAACGTTATTATGACGGCAACGAGGACGATGATGCCCTTACATATTTAGGTTTGGCGAATAAGCTGATTCACGAAGTTAAGCCGTCAGCAATCACGATTGCCGAAGATATGAGCGGCTTACCAGGACTTGCCATGCCGATTAAGAATGGTGGTTATGGCTTTGATTATCGCTTGTCGATGGGCGTTCCCGATTATTGGATAAAATTGTTGAAGGAACTCCGTGACGAAGATTGGCAAGTGGGAAATATGTATTACGAGTTGACTCAGGCTCGTGCCGACGAAAAAGTTATTTCTTATGCCGAATCTCACGACCAAGCATTGGTTGGCGACAAAACGATTGCATTCCGCTTGATGGACAAGGAAATGTACACGTGTATGCACGTCGCAATTCCAAGTCTGGTAATAGACCGAGGAATGGCGTTGCACAAGGAAATTCGTCTGATGACGCTTGCAACGGCACAAAACGGTTATCTCAACTTTATGGGAAATGAGTTCGGGCACCCCGAATGGATTGATTTTCCACGTGAAGGGAATGGTTGGTCATATCACTATGCTCGTCGTCAGTGGCATTTACGAACCGATGAAAATCTTCGATACAAGTTCCTTGCCTTGTTCGACAAGGATATGATTGCCATGGTTAACGAACATCCGAATTTCTTCAAGGAACGACCACGATTCATTCACGATAACAATCACGATCAAATTTTGGCATTTGAGCGTGACGGATTGTATTTCGTATTTTCGTTCAATCCTACACAATCATTCGAGGGTTATGGCATTGCAATGCCGGCAGGAGAATATAAGATTGTGCTGACAAACGACGCTCCCAAATACGGTGGCTTGAATCGTGTGGACCAAACGTTGACGTATTTCTCGCTTCCTGTGGAAGAAGGTCTGTATGCAGAACATTATCTGAAAATGTACATTCCAAACCACACAGTTCTTGTGTTCAAGAAGGTAAAATAACCTATCATGACTCGAATGATTCAATCTGCATATACGCGTTTGCAAATACCTGAAATTCACATTGGTACGGTGAAAATAGGTGGTGACAACCCTATTGCCTTGCAATCTATGACGAATACCAACACGAACGATACTGAAGCAAGTGTTGAACAATGTATTCGTGTGTTTGACGCTGGTGGCGATTACGTTCGTTTGACGGCACAAGGCATAAAGGAAGCAGAAAATCTGAAAAATATCAAACAACAACTGGTTGCTCGCGACTATACGCAACCGTTGGTTGCCGACATTCACTTTAATCCGCAGGCGGCGTTGGTTGCCGCAAAATACGTGGAGAAGGTGAGAATCAATCCGGGGAACTACGTCTATATAGGTTCTTTGCGAAAAACCGACTATACCGACGAGGAATATACGGCAGAATTGGAGAAAATTCGCGAGAATATATTGCCTTTGCTTGCCGTGTGCAAACAAAACAATACTGCCATTCGTATCGGAGTGAATCATGGTTCGTTGTCACAACGCATTGTTTCTCGTTACGGCGACACGCCACAAGGCATGGTGGTGAGTATGATGGAGTTTCTTCATATTTGCAAAGATGCTGATTTCAAGAATGTTACGTGTTCCATCAAGGCAAGCAATACTCGGATAATGGTTCAGGCAACCC
>JAEEQV010000125.1:0-6870 GCA_016285445.1 Bacteroidales bacterium | reverse complement strand
ACCGTATTTCTTAATCAATTCAGCTTTTTTTTCTGTAGTTAAATACATAATACTCTATATTTTCTCTAAATCCGTTTTTCAAGACGCAAAAGTAATTGTTTTTCTTGAATTACAATACGCTACAATAATTTTTTTCAAAAAAAGTGAAAAGGTTACATCATAAGTATGTTTTTGGATTTTATCTTTTTTATATCGCTTGCAACGAAACGCACGGAATAATCATTTCTTCGAGTGATATGCCTCCGTGCTGGAACGTGTCTTTGTAGTATTTTGCGTAATAATTGTAATTGTTGGGGTATGCAAAAAAGTCTTGATTTGTCGAAAAAATGTAGGTCGAACTCAAATGACTCTTGGGCAGTCGTGCCTCAAGCGGTTTGGTAATCTCAAACACTTCTTTGGGATTGTATTGCAGTGCTTTGCCTTGTTTGTAACGCAAATTAGTGGGGATTGACTTGTCGCCCAACACTTTTATAGGATTCTGAATGTTGACAGAACCGTGGTCGGTGGTGATGATGAGATTGATTTTTTTGTGAGCAAGTTCCTGCAAGAGTTCAAATAGGGGAGAGTGGTTGAACCACGACACGGTGAGTGAGCGATACGCCGCCTCGTCGCTTGCAAGTTCCTTAATCATATTCATTTCCGTTCGTGCATGCGAAAGAATGTCAATGAAATTGTGCACCAAAACCGAGAAATGACATTGCGAAATCTTGTAAATCCTGTCGGAAAGTTTCTTTCCTGAGTTGATTGACGTGATTTTGTCAAAATAGATTTTTTCGTTGTAGCCCAGTCGTTTCAGTTGAGTGACGAGCATTTCTTCTTCGTGAAGATTTTTCATCTCGTCTTCTTCGTCGTCAACCCAAAGTTCGGGATAAAGTTTCTCGATGTCGGCCGGCATCAGTCCCGAAAACAGGGAATTACGAGCATATTGCGTTGTTGTGGGTAAAATGCTGAAATAGAGAGAATCCTCGGTCACGGTATAGTATTCGCTCAACAAGGAACGAAGGGCAATCCAGTGGTCGTAACGAAGATTGTCGAGCACGAGCAACAAGGTTTGTCGGTCTTTTTTTATTTCGGGAAGAACTTTTTCCTTGATGATGTTTGGTGACAAGATAGGTTTTTCGGTGCAATTGGGTTGAAACCACGACACGTAGTTTTTCTTGATGAATTTTGCAAAATTCACATTCGCGTCGTTTTTCTGCATAAGGAGCAAGTCGTTCATGCTATGGTCTTTCGACTGTTCCAACTGCATTTCCCAGTACACCAAGTGCCTATATAGTTCAATCCAGTCCTCGTGCGTGCGTGCATTTGCTATTTCCATACCAAGTTGCGAGAAATCGCGTTGGTATTTCATCGTCATATTTTGCGACAGCAAGTCGTTTTTGTTGAGGTTTTTTTTGAGAGCCAACAAAATTTGATTGGGATTTATAGGTTTTATCAGATAATCGTTGATTTGCGAGCCGATTGCC
Source organism: Bacteroidales bacterium (assembly GCA_016285445.1). Lineage (GTDB taxonomy): Bacteria > Bacteroidota > Bacteroidia > Bacteroidales > UBA1715 > UBA1715. Next base: position 5,404 of record JAEEQV010000125.1, on the reverse strand, counting down.
TTGTCCATGATGTTTTCTTCCTCGCTTTTGGTAATCATGATGACGGGAAGTTCGGGATGTTTTGCCTTTATCGACTCCAAGACTTCTATGCCGCTCAGTCCGGGCATTTGTTCGTCAAGAAACACAATGTCGAAATTCTGGTTCGAAACTTCTGCAATAGCGTCGTTGCCGTTGTTTACAGGATGAACGGCATATCCCTTCGCTTCGAGGAATAAAATATGTGGCTTGAGCAACTCTATTTCGTCGTCAGCCCAGAGTATATTGATTTGTCGCATAATAATAAATTCTAATATAAATATATAACGGCAAGAAAATCGGTTTAGTATTACAAGACTATGGTATTAGTTTTATGATGGCATACGATTGACCTGGCATAGTTGCCGTAACATTGTTTTCGTTGTGTTGAATTTCGAAGGTGTCGCCAGCCAATAGTTTTGTCGTCGAAAAAGGCACATTGACATTGAACGTCGCTGAAACTTCTTTGCCCGACGGATTGAGCAATATCATCACAACATTGTCTCCGTTTGCTCTTGCATATACAAATGGATAATTATCTTTTTCGGCGTAGAGAGGTACAAATTCCGCATAATTGGCCAAAGTTGGTTCTGTATGACGAAGTTCTATGAATTTTCGTGTCTTGTTGAGCAAAGAATTGGGGTTGGTCTCTTGTGCGTCAACATTTGGTGCGTTTTGTGCCGTATCTACGGGCAAATAAAGTTTTTCGGCAGAAGCAGTAGAAAAGCCAAGATTTTTGCCTGCCGACCATTGCATAGGCGTTCTTGCTCCGTTGCGAGGTTTATATGCTCCTTCAACCTGTGGCCACGATGTTGGCATTTGTTTCATACCGATTTCGTTTCCGTAATAAATAAAAGGCACGCCTGGCATAGTGAATCCAAAGGCGAAAATTATCTCCATATCTTTGTCGGTGCGGTTGTTGCACAATCGGGCATTGTCGTGGTTTCCAAGAGGAAGACAGATGTACCCCTTGCCTTTTGTTGCTTCGTATTGTGTCATATAATTTTCCAGAAATTCGGTGATGTTGCCCTTTCCTTCAACATCGAAGAAGCTATGTCCTTCCGAGAATCCGTTCAAGATTCGCCAGTCTTCTTTTTGGAACAAATCGTTATAGCCGTTGAACCAGTGGAAGAAATCTACGTGGAAGCAGTTGTCCAAGGCGTCGATAGGGTACGACCATTCGGCAACCATAAAGGCATTAGGATATTCTTGCTCTAAAAGATGACGAATATCTCTCCAAAATTCTTTGGTTGCATTTACGTGAGTGTTGAAGAATTGCTCGTTTCCCACCACGTTGGCATCTTTTGTAAGAGCACCTGCCATATCGGCACGAAATCCGTCGGCTCCCATATCCATCCAAAAACGAAGCACGTTTTTCATTTCTTCTTTTAAGTTTAAGATATCGGGGTGGTCGGGAGGAAGTTGCCACGAATAGTTTGAATCGGGGAGTGCGAATCCGTAATTCAGTGCGGGTTGACAATAGTAGAAGTTTCTCATATATTGTCCGTTACGCTCTCCGTATCCTTTTATGAAATCGCTTGCATATTCTTCTGGTGGATTTTTCCATACGTTGTCGGTCCAAATGTACCAGTTGGTGTATTTGTTTGTGTCTTGTCGGGCTGATGCCTGAAACCAAGGGTGTTCCATAGAAGTGTAGCTTGCCACAAAGTCAAAAATTACGTGTAATCCGCGTTTATGGGCTTCGGCAAACAATTGTTTCGCATCGTCGTTCGTTCCATAGCGGGGAGCCACTTTTTTGTAGTCGGAAATGTCGTAGCCGGCGTCGGCAAAGGGAGATTCAAAGAAGGGATTGAGCCAGATTGCATCAACGCCAAGACTTTTTACATAGTCAAGTTTTTGAATGATTCCTTGCAAATCGCCGATTCCGTCACCATTGGAATCGTAAAATGTTTGCGGGTAAATTTGATAAAAAACCGCATTTTTAGCCCATTGAGGGATGTTGGGAATTTGGCATGTTCCCGTTATCTCTTTTGCTTTGTACGTTTCATTGTCATTTTTTTTCGTTGAACATGAAAAGAATGACAGAGACAGGAATAATAAAATGGTATTTTTTGTCGTAAATAAACGATGTATTTTCATAAGTTTACTTGTTTACATTACACGAGTTAATGTAACAAAGATAAAAAAAATGTAAAACAAAAAAAGCACCCGAAAAGGTGCTTTTTTATGTATCAATTGTGTCTAATTATTTGTTGCATGTGTCGCACGGATGTGATACCGGCGGCTGTGGCACTGATTGACTTGAATGAGGAGAAGCAACTGGTTCCCAAATATACACTATGGAATCGTGAACATTGTCGCCTTCGCCCACTTGCACAACAACTTGTCCTTTGATGACTGACGGCGCAAAATAAGGAACCATAATAGGAATAATGGAATCCCGTGCCGATTCTCCTTCGCCAATACGAATCACAATACCTGTTTCGTCGGACTTCATAATAGTGATTTCTTCATTCACCGTTTGCTCTGGAGCAGTCTGTTGCTCTTGCACCTGAGGAGTTGCTTCCTCATCTTCCTTGCCGCACGCAACTATCGCTGCCACAGCAAGCATTGAGATAAAAAATACTTTTTTCATAATTTTACTGCTTTACAAATGTTAAACTTTCTGAATTATTTATAATTAAAACGTACGTTCCTGTTTGTAACATTGAGACAGTTATCTGTGCTGTTTGCCCTACCTCCTGCTGCAATAAAAGTTTGCCCTGCAGGTCGAAAATCTTGATTTCGTTGTTATCGGTTGGCAGAGTTAGGGTTAAATAGTCTTTTACGGGATTATTTTTGATATAAGAATTGTCTTTCGGCATTTCTATTGTTGATGTTATATGTGCAAAACAATCGTTACAGTCTTCGTTCTTGTACAAAGGACATGGACAGTTCATTCTCGTATCAAAGGCGCACCAAAGATAATTGGAACAATAACATGTTGGTCTTTCAGTACATAAATGTGCCGTAAATCCTTCGGTGTCACCGATTCCTTGAATACATTTTGTTCCGAATGAGGTTGTGATATACGCATATTTTTTCCCATATTCTAAAACAAGAGTGTCAATCTTATCAATTGTGGCATACACATATTCAGGAATATCTTCGTCTGCTCCTGCCCATTCGCATAAATCAACAGACTTTATTGTTTTCCCAATTCTCCAAGCAAAATCATACAATAAAAACTCCCGTTTATATTCAGTGTTATAAAAATACACTAAACTATCAGCCGTTTCGCGTATGGCTCCATGTATTTTCCCATTCTTATAAAATTTGCGGTACTTTACAGAATTTATAGTTGTGTCGCCAGAAATAGCATAAGATGAAATCGTAGCATTATAAACATAACCAATATCTACATATCGTTCTGTCCACTCATTCATTTTAAGAATTTCTGTTTGGCAGAATGCAAACTGACAGAATGCAATAAAAAATACTCCTATTATTGTCTTCTTTGCCATAGTCTAATTCTTTAATAATAAAACAAAAATCGTTCGTTCTATCTATATTGTCCTCAAAAATATGAAAGACTGCTCAACGTAAAAAATTTTTATTAAAAATTCTTTTTGATGATTAAATAATTAGTAACTATCTCCTTGTGATTATTATCAACACTGTAATCAGTATCACACCTGTGCATATCCAACCCATAGCTTCTTATTTTTTATTAATATTTGTTATCATTTGTTTATATAGTCCACTGATATTGTATAGACTGCGTAAATACCGATGAAAAATTATTGTGCCTGTTTATGTTTTTTGCGTATTTCTATTTTATGGAGATGTTTTAGTTTTATCGATTTCCTACTAAAAGTCAACTGTATTATTGCACCGATTGTTATGCAACAAATGGCAATAAATAGCAACAGATAATAGAATATTTTCATGATTCCGTATTTTTTCCTTTTTATTCTTTCCATACGTATGTTATAGTTTCTCGAACTATGGAAAGACTGCACTGCTACCAAATAAATTTTATTCCCACTGGCAATGAGAATATGAACGGATGTTCCGTGCAATAGGTTTCCAGATCGCTATGCGTCGGGATATAATAGAGCACGCTTGGCTCGGCAAAAATGCCGAAGTTTGACGTAAGATTGTATTGCATGCCAAATCCCGAACTAACCGACCACAACAAAGGAATATGGGAGTGAGTCCTGCTGATGCTCTCCGTGCCGCCGTGCAACAGCCCCTTTTCGTTGAACTGCGAACGAACGGGTATATTCATCGCAAAACCGAGATTTCCATATAGATTCCAACCTTTGACATTATATATATGATAAATGCCTTTTACAGGAATGCCTACATAATGAATAGTCTGCAACGGCTCACGATTTACGGTGCTGTCTTTTTTCGTCTCGAAATCGGATATAAGTCGAATGTAACTCAATCCTGCCTCAACGCCAAGATGTTTGCTTTGTCTATAGTGTGCCATCAGCGTCAGTGTGACTGGCATATAGTGATAGTTTGTATATTGAATAGTATCATCCTTATCAACCGTAGGGATGAAATTTTTGCCAGTTCCATCATCTATATTGGGGGTATTTGTTACCAACGATGTGAAATTTTGTTCGTCGAAACTTCCTGCGTATGCAAACTCTAACGACCATAATGGAGACGATATACGCATCGGCTCTACAACACCATCCTTGTGGATGTCAGCAAGGTCATAATACGGCGTTTCAATCTTTCTGACGGATTGTATCGTGTCTGACAGTTGCTCGTTGTACGACGTGTCGGCTGTGATTACCTCTTGGACTACCACCGTTGGCATCGTATCAAGAATGATAGGTTTATTCAAATAGTCGTCGGCAGACTGTTGTGTATCGGCTGTTATAGTCGGTTTTTGCGTTGGCTGCTGAACAACAATCGTAGGATTCTGACTTTGTTCCGTAGGTTGCGGAGTCTGCGTTTTTTCATTCTGCACCACAACGGGAGTTTCATCATAACCAATCGTTTTTTCTCTTCTGATAAGAAAAATAACGGGAATAATGAGCAACAAAAGAAGAACAATCCAAGACTGCTGAATCATCTTGCGGAGCAAGCGTTTTGCCCGAGCCAATTGCGACGACGACGAATGTGGCGCAATATTGAGCATGGCGGCTATTTCCTTGTGCGACAAGCCCTCGAACACTGCCAATCGAAATACTTTGCCGTACCCCTCTGGCAGTTTGTCAATCAAACTCATCAGTTCGCTCATCGAAAATTCTTTAAAATCTTTGTCCTGAACATCATCATCAAAAAATGTTCTTTCCGTTTTGTCAAAAGCAACAGTCTGATGTTTTTTCTGATAGTCCTTATATTTTGATGCCACATTTCTTGTTATCGACATCATCCAGCCCTCCGCCTTGCTGTCGTCACGCAATTTGTCGAGCGAAGTGAGAAT
>JAEEQV010000124.1:0-6883 GCA_016285445.1 Bacteroidales bacterium | reverse complement strand
ATCGTTTATCGACACTATAACAAAAGCCGTACTTGACGCCGGTATCACAAAAATCAAAGGTCACGTCATCATTGATTGTTCTATTTATAAAGATGACAAGGAATCAATTCCTTCCACATGGCTATTTGACGACTTCGGTAAAGACTATGCGGCAGGCGTGTTCCCTGTTTCTTATCAGGACAATATCTTTCAAATTAGCATTAAGACAGGTGAAAAAGGCGAAATAGCCGAAGTGAACGACACGACTCAAAACGTGACGATAGACGGCACGACGGGAGATTCAACACTTTTGCTTCATTCTAACGCCGATGACCAGTTGGTGAAAATTACGGGCTATATTCCACCCAACAGAAACGAATATGTTGTGAGAAGCGCAATGCCTTCGCCACCCGACGTGTTGGGAATGGAACTTCATATGGCATTTTTCAGAAAAGGTTTGGTACAATACACGCACGAATACAAGATTTCCAAAAAGAGTATTTCGTCAATCAAAGTCTTGAAAGAGATTTATTCACCTCAGTTACAGTACATTGTAGCCATAATGAACTATTATAGTAGCAACAACTATGCAGAACATTTGGTTAAATATCTCGCCTATTCCCAAAAAGGTTCAGGAACATTCCTAAACGGAGCCTTGTGCGTTATGTCGTATATGAAAACATTAGGCGTGGAAACCTCTGGTCTATCGTTATTTGACGGAAGCGGACTTTCACGTACCGACATCTCGAATGCAAACCACATGTCGGAATTTCTTGTAAAAGAATACAATAAAGTTGGTGGGAAGGAATCCTCATTCTACAAGAGTCTTCCTACATCAGGACGAAGCGGAACACTCCGTTCGTTCCCATTCCCTCCTACCTTGGTTGACAAAATTCATGCAAAAACAGGCTCAATGTCGGGCATACGAAACCTTGCCGGTTATATGGAGACAAAATCAGGAAAAATGGTTGCTTTCTGTCTGATGTTCAACGGTTGCTTCGATACCGATTATGAAATGAAGGAAAAAGAAGCCAAAATGCTTGAAATGATTTATAACAATTACTAATGGCGAATCCTCGTACATATTTTGCTGACAAAATCATTTGGATTACAGGTGCTTCAAGCGGCATTGGGAAACATCTCGCCCTCGCCTTCTCCGAAATTTCGGGCGTTTCGCTCATTTTGTCGGCACGACGGATTGAAAAACTGACCGAAATTGCACAACAATGCGAGAAAAACGGAGCCAAATGCACCGTATTTCCTCTCGATTTGGAACAAACCGACACATTGGCTGAAAAAGCACAGGAAGCCATCGACATTTATGGGAAAATAGACGTTCTGATAAACAACGGCGGTATAAGCCAACGTTCACTCACGATTGAAACCCCTATAGAAAACGACAGAAAAATAATGGAAATCGATTATTTTAGTTCCATTATCATTACCAAAGCCGTTCTGCCACAAATGATACAAAACGGTTTTGGTCATATTGCCGTAACAAGCAGTATTTCGGGTTGTTTCGGATTTCCGCAACGTTCTGCTTATTGTGCGGCAAAACATGCAATCTATGGATTCTACGAGGCATTGGATATTGAAACACGCAAACAAAACATTGCTGTTACCATTATATCGCCGGGACGTATCAATACCGACATTTCACTATCGGCACTGACAAAAGACGGCACGCCACATGGCGAAATGGACCCAGGTCAGGCCAAAGGACTTGATGCCACAACGTGCGCAAAACGCATCCTTAAAGGCATGGCAAAGAAAAAACACGAACTATTGGTGGGTAAATCAGAACTGATTATGGTTCAGATTTATAGAAAAATCCCGTCACTTTTTCATATATTAGCAACGAAAATAAATCCAACATAAAACTATGGACAAATATTACATACGAGGAATGGAGCAATTGGGCGTCGGCGTTACCGATGTCAATGTTGCATGGAAATGGTACCGCGAAAACTTTGGTGCCGATATAAAAATTCTTGACGACGATTCCGAAGCGAAATATATGCTTCGCTACACAGGTGGCATACCCCACCGCCGTCACGCAATTCTTGCCATAAGTTTACAAGGCGGTGGCGGATTCGAGATTTGGCAATATAAATCGCACGAGTCAACCAAACCGTTGTTCGACATTCAACTGGGCGATTTGGGTATTTTTGCAGGAAAAATCAAAACCGACAATCTTGAAAAAGCACAGGCATTTTTCAAGGCAAAAACCGACGGCACAAAAACCTCGGAAATCGTAACTGATCCCAAAGGCGACAAATATTTCTGGTTACAAGATCCGTTCGAAAACTATTTCCAAGTGGTACTTGATGCCCGTAAATTCAAAGACGAAGGCAAAATCACAGGTCTTTCGGTTGGTGCCGTTATCGGTGTGCCCAACATTGAGAAAGCAAAAGATTTGTACAAAGACATTCTTGGTTACGACATAGAAGTTTACAACACCGAATCGGCAGTTTGCGACGATTTTTCATTTGTTCCAGGTGGAAACGGCTCATTCAAACGACTTCTGCTCCGCCACTCCGAAGAACGTATCGGCGGATTTGGCAAGATATTCGGTGCCAGCGAGATAGAACTTGTGGAAGTAACAGATCGTGAGCCGAAGAAAATGTTCGAAGGACGTTTTTGGGGCGACCGTGGTTTTATTCACCTTTGTTTCGACGTACAAGGCGTTGACGTGCTCCGCAAAGTCTGCAAGGAGAAAGGATATCCATTTACCGTTGACACGCTCGAAGTGCTTAACGGCCAAGACTTTGACATGGGCGACTCATCGGGAATGTTTGCCTACATTGAAGATATGGGTGGCACACTGATAGAATTTACCGAAGCATACAAAATTCCTATCACAAAATGGTATGCCCTGAAACTCAAAGGACGCGACCCACAGAAACCATTGCCTAACCTATTGTTGAAGGCTTTGAAATTCAAGAAATATAAGGAATAAATCGTTATATCATGTAGGGCTGCCACAATGTGACAGCCCTAATTTCACATTTATAAATACTCATTACGCATTATATCAACACCACCTTCACCGTTTCCCCCTCAACATTCACAAAATTCCAATTTTGCAGAGGTATTATTTTTTCCGAACAACCTTATGTTTCAGTTTCAACATTGCAAAATTCAGTTCCAGTTCGGTTTCCGATTCCGTTGGATTGAGGTCATTGCCAAGAATGTCGGAAATTAGTTCGCCACCTTTCTGCATAAGGGATTTTTGTGCGGATTTATCTTCCGTTTGTGGCAAGGCAGCAATGGTTCTCGACAATTCTCGAATTTTCACAAAAGTTTCGATTATGAGCAATGTTGTTTGTACCGCACGTTCGCCTTTGAGTATGGTGGCAAGCATGTATAAACCTCGTTCGGTAAAGGCGGTTGGAAGTTTGTGTTTGCCACCCCAACTTGAAGTCGAAAATTTCGTCTTCATGTTTCCCCATTCTTCTGGAGTTACATTCAGAACATACCCCTCTGGAAACTTTTCTGGATTGTTTTTGACAGCTTCGTTGATTCGTTTGGTTTCCACGCCATACAGCGCAGCCACATCACTATCAATAATCACATTTTCGTTGCGAAGTTGCAAGACCTTGTCCTGCACGTCTTCAATTTTAATCATTTGCATTTAAACTTTTTATGTTTGATTACAATGCAAAGATACACCTTTTTTCGATTATTCTACCAAAACAACCTAATGAAATACCGCCCTCGATAATCCACCAGATTCCTTGCCTCGCGTTGCTCGGCTGCGGAATGACGACGCCATCGAGAGAGGGAAAAAAGAAAGGGGAAAATGGCAGAGCCATTTTCCCCTTTCTTTCCTTATATTCTCCCGCCAGCCCCGTCATTTCGAGCGAAGGGAGGAATCTGCTATAACCACCTGATTGCACCCAAAAAGGCTGCCACGATGTGACAGCCCTACGATTTTTTATCACGGAATTGTGTAAACGTACCGTGTTTCTTCATTTTTCGTGATGGTTGTTAGTAGAGACGGTGTGCACACCGTCTCTACAGAATCCTCACCATCGTTATTGCACCGATACCTTTACCGATTCGCCCTCAACAGTCACAAAATACACCACAGATTTCAAATTCGTGTTTACGATTTTTTGACTTTGCTTTTTACAGCCGACAAAATAAAATCTTTGTCTAACCCCATTTTATTGAATGCAAACAGACGGTTGCCCAAATCTTTGAAACTTGCTCCGAAATGATAGACGACATCGTCAATTATAAGAAAACGATCGTGGAAATTCTCTGCATACTTTTTCAACAGGATTGTTTTTTCTGGATATTGCGAATCATGCAATTCCTTGATTCTCTGCAAAGATTCTCCTATTCGTTCGGTGTAAATAGTTGCCGAAACGTCTTTTTGCCGAACGTCAAGAATTTCGAATGTTGCGGCATCAACGTAACCGTCAATCATAATTATCTCCTTTTTCGCCTGTTTTATAAGGTTTTCCACACAAACACGGGCGTCGAAAATTTGTCCCTCGTGCAATAAACCTTCTTTTGGAGGCAAACCAGTTTTGACAAAGAAATCTATTTTCTCCGAATGTTCTTGCAGTATTTTCTCGTGTTCAAAGAGACGCTTATCTATTCTTTCTTCAACGTATTGTAAACGTTGGTTTATTGAATATCCCCGCAACAGGTATTCTTTTAGAACCTTATTTGCCCATTGGCGGAACAATGTGGCGTTACGGGAATTGACACGATAGCCGACAGAAAGGATCATATCCAAATTATAAAACTTTGTCTTATAAACTTGATTTCCTTCATTACCCATATATTCCAAAATGGAATATGTGCTATGTTCTTCCAATTCTCCCGATTTATAGATATTTGCTATATGCTTGGATATAGCCGGTTGGTTCACACCAAACAATTCCGCAATCTGCTGTTGCGACAACCATACGGTTTCCTCATCTAACCGCACTTCCAACGACACCGTTTCATTGGGTTGGTACAGGATTATTTCGCTTTTGGGGCTTGAATCCATTTCTTTTTTCATAGTTAACTACTCTTAAAAATTGGTTGCCCAAAAGTAGTGATTATTTTTGGTTCTGCAACAGCCCAGCACAAAATAAGGGACTCCCTCACGAGAATCCCTTAAATTACGCATTTCGCATTAAGCATTTTATTTCACCTCTTGCACAAGACGGACAGAGCGCCCATAGCAGCGATCATAGTCGTAGTACGCGGCCACGTAGTTGCTGCTGAAGAACAGACCGTTCGCGTCGTAGCCGTCGCTAGCCGAACTCGACCAATAAAAGCCGTAGGAACCAACGCTGCCGCTGCTCACATCCGTTCCGTCACGGTAGCCCGCAGCAGGAAGAAACACGTAGTTCCCGTTCTTTGCAACAAAATAGGTTCCCCTTATTCCATTATTTTCACCCCAAACCCAAACACTGTTATCACGCAATTCCACTTGTTCATCATTTGTCGGCAATCTATATCCATTGCTTGGGTAACTATGTATATCATCCCATCTATAATAATTCCCAAAGTCTGTAGATTTCGTAGCACCTAAGTTGCACGTATTCCATTCCACACTCAATCCAAGATCACCAGATTCGTTATTCAGATGTACGCCATCTTGAATTAAATCTACTATATAATATTTTTCAGATGTTTGAATTTTAATTTCCCCCTTACGGGAATCGAAACTATTATTTACCTTAGGCATTACCTCTATTATCGTTCTACCATTTTCTTCTATTTTACCCGTTTTCACCCAGTCTGGTTGCTCAACTATATCCCAGTTCAAATCAGTTGTAACGACAAACGATTTAGTTTCAATAAATCCAGCAGGAAATTTCAGTTCTGTTTCAGACAAACTCAATTCCGAACACGATGTCATTGTTATAATGCAAAACAACGAGGCAATAGCGATTTTAATAAAAGTATGTATGATTTTCATTTTTTGAAATTATAATTTTTCTGCAATATACTAAATATTGAATAAATGCTTACCTTTGAACATTTGGAACAATAAAACAAACGAAATGAAAAAACTCATAAAGAAATTTTTAGGCATAGAAGAATTAAGCGAAGTGAAATTCTTGAATTTTCTCATAGAAATCTTCGCATTGTTTGTTCTCTATCGGTGTTCTATGGATGTTACCGCATTTTGCTATCCAACAGCATGGGCTGCCGTTGTCTTTATATATTGTATTGGTTTTTATCTCGCAACTTTCTTTTTCGATACGGCTAAAACACCTATTTTCACAGGATTGTCATTTGGTTTGTTATTTACTACATTTACCTATTTATTACTATTCATCGGTGAGGAAATCGGATGGTTTATTTCATTAGGATTACCATTGGGATTATTGGTTTTTCACATACTATCGAGAACAATCGTTAAAAGTTTCAGAAAAACAGAGAAAATCACAAAATACTGTTTCTTTGTCCCTCTTGTTTTAGGTTTTGTAATTGCGTTTATTGCAGGACAGGAATTCAAGAAATCCGCAACAATAATAGAACAAACTCCAGTAGAGCAATACGAAAACTTACCCAACGATTTTATGACAGAACATATTGTTGGTATGCACTTTAAATACTACACAAAAACGTGTGTTTGGGACGGTTGGCGGCCACCCGTTCACGAACCATTATTGGTTATGGGCTTATGGATGAACAATATGTCAGACCCATTGCAACTATCTTTGCGAGAGAGAGTTGAACTGTACATAAAACTCTTTCCCGACAAACCATATAAAATGAGATGCAGTTGCGGTGCTGTATATACGGATGATGAATTGTGGGACGGATTGCCACCATCGAAATGATTATTCCGAAAATTAAATACAGACTGTGTGAAAAAGATTAAAATTTTCGTATTATTGCAAAACGAAATTACAAACAACTTAAAATTATAAAATTATGGCTCACA
>JAEEQV010000123.1:0-6890 GCA_016285445.1 Bacteroidales bacterium | reverse complement strand
GCTGTTTCTGAACAGGAAAGCCAGGGTCGATGAACAAAGTCGTTGTTTTTTTCGCGTCACGACGACCAGCGGTCAAAAAAGCGGCAAAACTTGCCTGCATAGAGCCGACTGTCGGCACGCAACATTCAGCGTCAACGTCAATATCAAGGTAATTTTTTACGAAACGTGACATTTCGTTCTTCAATTCTGGCATACCTTCAATAGGAGGATAAATCGAAGCGCAACCATTTTGCAGAGCCTCTATTTCTGCTTTCACGCCAACTTGAGCGGGAGCCAGGCCTGGCACGCCCATTTCCATCTTCACAAATTCAATTCCCGTTTCCGCTTCAATATCACGGACAACCTTCACGATTTGGCGAATCGACGCCTTTCCCACATTCTTTATACCATTTGCCGCAAGAGCTTTATCTACGACTTCCCTTGGAATTATTGTTTCTTGTTTCATTATCTTTAAACTTTTTAACTTTTTCGTTGACAAAATACGAATTTGCCGTATTAAAATACAAAATTCTTCCCGATAAATCCCCATATTTTTTTATGACAACTCCGTCGGTCGTTATGGGGATGTTGACGACTTGGTTATCTCGCAAATTATTACCGACAAATATCTTAGGGTCTTTCTCGCCTATTGAATCCTTCAAAATAAACGTAATTGGCATTTTGAAAGACGTATCGACGTTCTTCCAACGCAACTGCATATACGACACGGGAGCCAATGTTTCTATCGTATCGGTTACGTCAAGGGTGAAAGCAACCTTGTCCCTATACTCGGCCATTTCGTTCCTTGGTATCCAACGCCATTCCAAAACAGGCTGTTTTTCGGAATAAAGATATTGATTAAAATACCACGAATAATCAGTTCCCGTTTTTTCATTCACATAATCGGTAAAGTCCTTTACCGTAACGATTTTATAGCGACGAGAAAGGTTATATGACTTGATAATGTCGAAGAACAAACTATCGTTGTTCATCACATATCGCAATCCTTTCAGGCACCATGCGCCTTTCACGTAAGGGTCTATGTCGTGATAATCCCAGAAATTCACGTCACGCGGCCCGACAACCGGTCGGATATTCTTAATGGAACCAGACCAAATTTTTGCATAACGGTCGCTCTCCTTCCTGTTGTACAACTTTTCCACGTACAAGAATTCCGAATACATGGCAAAACCTTCGTGAATGAACACATCGGCGTAATCATCGACGGAAACACTGTTACCCCACCATTCGTGAGCCGTCTCGTGAACTATGATGTAATCAAAATTGAAATGGGAATTCTTGAAACCGTTACCATAGGCAATGGCTGTCTGATGTTCCATTCCTTCATACGGACTTTCCACGAGTTTGAAATTTTCCTTTCCCCACGGATACGGGCCAAAGAAATCCTCGTATGCGGCAATCACGTTTTTCGTCTGTGCGAACGAAGCCTGTGCTTTTTCCAAATCTTCGGGCAAAACATAATAATCAAGGCGGAACGTATCTTCCAGGCCATGGTATTCTTCGCCAAAATTGACAAAATCACCAATGTAGAACGTCATATTATAACTATTGATGGTGTAATTGGTCTGCCATGTCCACAACTCCCGATTATCGACAGTTTCATGCGAAACTAACATACCATTTGAAACAGCCGTCAGTCCCAAAGGCGCATCAATCCGCATTCTCATTCCCCGTTCGGGTTCATCAGACAAATGGTCTTTGCACGGAAGCCAACAACTTGCGCCAAGCGTCTCGCACGTTACACCGCACCACGGCTTTCCCGCCGCCGACGTTTTCCAAACCATACCTCCCTCCCAGGGCGGACGAACCGCTTCGACAGGAGTTCCGCCATATTCACACGTCAAACGATGTTCTTTCGTTGCCGAAAAATTTGCTGGGAGTTTTATGAAAATTGCATTGTATTCCCTTGTATAGTCATACAGAGAGGTTCCATCAATTGAAAGGTCATATATCTCTAATTTCGACGACAAATCAATCTGCATAACCGTTTGTGTGGAATCCACAAACAAGAAATCCATGGACACCAATCCCTTTATTGACTTTGTTTCTGGAAAAACGGCAACAGAAATATCGTAAAACCGAACATCGTAACACGAGCGAAACCGTGTCAATGTTCCGTGAAGACTATCGGCACGGGTAAATTCAGGATATTTCTTCTTGTTTTTGGGATTACCGCCAGCCGTCGCGTCAATAGAATACATCGCGCAACACACACACAACACTATGACGGCAATAATCCGTTTCACCACGTATAACCAACACCAAGCGTTAAACTTCTATCGTAAATATCAAGCCCAACAAGAGCCGACAGATTATTATTCAAGACATACACGACTCCCCCGACAAGGTTGAACCAGATATCGTGATTTGGTACGGTATATCTATAATTGTTCTCTATTTCGTTATCGTATTCTGTTTCTTTTACTATGAAACCGATACCTCCATATACCAACAAATTTCGTTTTATGCCACGGCCAAAGCCAACGTTGAGACTATTCTCCACATACGAGACCTCTTTTTGTCGGGTACCCTCGCCATTACATTCCACGCCGTCAATAACATAGCGACGGCCAAAGTTGGATTTTGCCTCAAGGAAATACGAAATCCTATCCTCGCCATTGTGAATGAAAAGACTACCTCCGAATTGCAACGACGGGACATTTGCCTCCGCAAAAACCGTCACATTGCTATTTCTCTGATAAAAATCGGTTGACAGAGAATCTGTTTCATCGTTCGTGAAGAAATTTATCTGGGCAAACATGGTCTGCGTCAGTAACAAAGAAATAACTAATAATATAAAAGACAATTTCTTACGCATTTTATCTCAACCAATACTATAAACACTTTATTTCATTATACACAAAATCGGCAAGTTCCTTTACGTATTCATACGAAAACGAGAATTGTATGCCAGCCGCCTCGTAAATTTCGGGAATCGACTTGGTATAGCCAAGTTTCATAAACGCCTCGTAGTGTTCCAACGCCTTTTGCGGATTTTCCTTGTATTGTTTCCACAGAGCAATGGCACCAAGTTGGGCAAAACCATATTCAATGTAATAAAACGGTACCTCAAATATATGTAACTGTTTCTGCCACGTGCATTTACGCATGTGTTCCAAACCACTCCAGTCTGGTCCGTCTTCGCTTTTAAATTCATCAAGAATTTTCATCCATTGCGATTCTCGTTCGGCAATCGTGTGTGTAGGATTTTCGTAGAGCCAATGTTGGAACTTGTCAACAATGGCAATCCACGGCAACACGTTGAGAACGCCTTCCAACTGAGCTTTTTTCGCCCGTTTCAGGTCGTTTTCGTCCGAAAAGAAGAAATGCCAATGTTCCATCGAAATCAGTTCCATACTCATTGAAGCCAATTCGGCAACTTCTGACGGCAAATCCTTGAACTCTACCAATGGTAACTCAGCCGAGACAATTGAATGAATCGCGTGTCCGCCTTCATGAACAAGCGTCTCAACATCGTGCAATGTGCCAGCCGCATTCATAAATATAAACGGCACATTGCTCTCGTACAACGGATTATTGTAGCCACCAGGGGCTTTTCCCACACGGGATTCCAAGTCCCAATACCCGTTGTCGGCCAAGAGTTGCAGACATTTGCCATAGAACGGCTTTATTTCTGTAAAACAAGCAATTGTCTTGGCAATGAAATCCTTGGTGTCAGTGAACGGTTTCAGCGGAACCTTCTGGTCGGCATCCACGTCCATATCCCACGGGCGAAGCGTGGCAAGTTCCAGTTTTTGTTTACGTTCCTTGTTGAACGCCGACAAAATGGGCGGAACAGCTTTCTGAATAGCAGAATGGAAGGCAAAACAATCCTCTTTGGTGTAATCGAAACGGCAAAGACTCTTGAACTTATAATCCCTGAAATTGTCAAAACCCGCATTTTGAGCGATTGTATGACGTTTTGCAATCATTTGGGACAAATTATCGTTCAACGCTTTTTCGTCTTGCAGACGACGATTTTGAATCATCTTATAGACCGTTTCGCGAACACTTCTGTCCGTATTTTTCAAAAAGACGTTGGCTTGTTGCAAGGTTTTCGTTCCCTTATAATCAATCGTCATTTGCGACGTGATGTTCCCGTACTCCTGCTCCATCGTCTGCATATCGGCAATCAGCGGCACATTTTCCTCACGGAACAACGCTTCACGCTGTTGCATAGCACGTTTCATAATGCGATACTCCCCGTCAAGTTTCTGAAAATACTCGCTGGCAAGACATTTTTTGTCCAGTGCGTTGGAGCATTTTGAAATTTCAGGGTCGATTTCAGTGACGAATGTGTTAAAAGAGTCACGCAACGCTGTATTTGCCGTGTCGCATGTCATTTTTATGTAACGCCACGACATATCTTCTTCCAGCACAGCTTCCAACTCGCTCCGATACGCCAAGAACGTCTTCATAGATTCTTCAGAATCAATGACAAACGATTGCAATTTTTCAAAATACGGACGAACGTCCTCCCACGATTGTATCTGCAAATCGGGAGAAACGAATTTTCGTTTTTGTTTTGCCTGTTCCAACAAACTACTCATTTTTCTTTGTAGTCTTTTTCGTCGTTGTTTTCTTTGGTTTTGCTTCTGTTTCTTCCTTTGCAGCAGCTTTTTTCGCCGTTGCTTTCGGTTTTGTTTCCTTTACTTCTTCTGTTTTTTCGGCAGCTTTCTTTTCCGCTTTTTTCTGTTCATCAAAATTCAACATATTTTGAGACAGCAAGATATTGTACCAATTAAGCACTTTCTTCATATCGGAAACATACACGCGCTCCTTGTCGTAGTCAGGCAAAATGTCGCCGAAATACTCCTTGATTTCTTCGCTACTTGACTTTGATGTAACCGACGTTTTTCCTTTGTTCTCAATCTTGTAGATTTTCTCAAATATCTGAGCCAGAGGAATTTCCTCGTCATCGGTATAAATGGCAATGTCTTCCAAAGCGCTTACTTTTGAAGAAAAATACACTGGCATTTTTTGATGCGTTTCCAACGACTCAACAATGATACTTTTTGTTGATTGGGCTACAAGTTTGAACAAACCTGAATATCCCGAAATTGATAAAATGTCTTTTAACATATTACAAGTGTTTATAATTATTAATTGATATTTCTTTGTTTTTTGATTTTCTCGTATGCCTCGTTTATTTTCTTAAACTTCTCTGTAGCAGACCGTTGCACATCCTCGCCCAAATGACTCACCTTGTCAGGATGGTATTTGACGGCCATTTTCTTGTATGCCTTCCTCACCTCGTCATCGGTTGCCGACGACGAAATTTCCAAAACGGTGTAAGCACTTTCCAAATCATCGTAGAATGTTGCCTTGATTGATTCAGCGTCAGCCGACGAAATTCCCAAGCCATTCGCAATTGTTTGAATCACATCGAGTTCACTCCTATCAATTGAACCATCACTTTGAGCAATAGCATACAATAAATGCAACAATTCCAAACGAGAGGCATACGGCATATTTTGGCGAATCTCGCTACAAACTTGCGTAAGAGGAATATCCTTTTGCAACACGTCACGCAAGGCGTGTAACAGTTGCGTGGCCTTGGTTTCGCCGAAAGAGCCCAACAAATAGCGTTTCACATAGTCCAGTTCCGATTTCTTCACGACTTCGTCGGCTTTCATTACGGCAGCAATCAGAACTAACAAGGAACTATAAAAATCGCGTTGCGACATTTGTTGGCGACTTTGCTGCCAATTTTGTCTCCGACTTGTATTTTCCTCACCGCTAATTTGCTGACCAGCAGTGATATTATCGAACATAGAACCGATGGCACCACCAATCAACGCGCCAATCACGCCACCAGTGGCAAACCCTATTCCTGCTCCTATCAATCGACCTAAACAAGCCATTTACAATTGTTTTAACGTATTATAGACCTCCATTACCTGAGGAATCACAAAGGTATCATTATTTTCAATAATAAAATCGGCATTTCGCACGGCTTTTTCAACAGATGGCTGATTTTTTATCCGTGCCACTACCGATTCATACGTACACGAATCGCGTCGCATCACGCGTCGGATGCGGATTTCATCGGTTGCCGTAACCGCAATCGATTTTTTAAAATTCTTGTACAAATCGGTTTCGTATAACAAGGCTGTCTCCATTATCGTAAACGGTGCGTGCTGTTTCCTGCTCCACGCCACATAATCGTTCCACACGGCAGGATGCACAATGGAATTGACCTTTGAAAGCAAATCCGCATCGGAGAAAATTGCCTTCGCCATCACTTCCTTTTGCAGACGACCGTCCTTGTAAATCTCGTTACCAATCAAGCGAATCAAACTATTTTTGATATTCTCGTCGGTGTTCATAAGGTTTTTTGCCCTTGAATCACTGTCATATACGGGAACTCGCAAACAAGAAAAAACACGTGCCACAACACTTTTCCCGCAGCCAATGCCACCCGTTAACGCAATATAGTTATTCATTCGATTCTTCAATATAATCGGCTATGATATTGTCGGTCAAAGGCGTTTGTTGCACTATCCTCACACATTTGGGATAACGAACAATCTCAATAGGTATAGCCCCTTTCTCATTTCGTTTTTCAAAATCGGCAATTGCCTCAAAATCAGACGGATAACATGACTGTACATTACTTATGCCGACCAAGAATTTAATAGAGACCTTGTCTTCCATCAAATCAACGGCAACGCCATTTTGCGGAACATTGACCAACTTGATGGGAATCTGGAATGTTTGTTCGGTAAACTTCTCCACATCGGCCTTCACACGAATCTTGTCATCGCTAAAACGCACATTGGGAATTGGCAGCACCTCCAATTCTTTCTCAAAAGACCGACGCACTTTCTTCTTTGAAAACGGTTCGGCATACACCATCTCCAAGGTGTCGATAATCTCAGCAGCACCAT
>JAEEQV010000122.1:0-6905 GCA_016285445.1 Bacteroidales bacterium | reverse complement strand
CTTGCTACGACTGCGAAGATCGTCACGATGACGGGTTGCCTACACAATGGTCGGCATGGGGAGTCATGAAGATTTTGAACATGAGAAATAACGACACCTTGCGACGATATGCACATTCGGGTGCTTGGAACGATTTCGACATGATGGAGGTCGGCAATGGAATGACGCAAGCCGAAGACAGAACTCATTTCGCAATGTGGTCGCTGTTGGCTTCGCCACTAATGTTGGGAAACGATGTGAGAAAAACGTCGAAAGAAACGATTGCGCTCTTGACCAACAAGGAAATTATTGCGGTAAATCAGGATGCCTTGGGTATTCAAGGATTTAAATATCTTCAAGACAAGAATCTTGAACTATGGGCAAAACCATTGCAAGATGGTGCGTGGGCGCTGTGCTTTCTTAATACGGGAAACGAGTCGGAAAAAATCACATTTAACTGGAATTCTCATACAATAATTGATAAGATTTTTAATAAAGAAATAGCGTTTGCAAAGACACCGTGCAAAATTCGTGATTTGTGTGCAAAGAAAGATATTGGGACAACCAAGAAACCCTTGGTCGCAACAATTGCCAGTCACGATGTTTTGATGGTAACTTTGAAACCGCTAAAAAAGTAAGACATGGCAGAAAGAACAGAGATTGACAATTTTTCGATTGACTGCGTTATTTTCGGATACGACAAGGGCGAACTCAAGGCGTTGTTTATCAAAAGAAGTACTGAACCCGATTTTGGGAAAATGGCTTTGCCTGGAGGTTTCGTGTATTTGGATGAAGATTTGGATGCGGCTCCTATGCGAAGATTGCACGAAATGAGTGGTTTGACCGACATTTATATGAAACAAGTGGGCACGTTTGGGAAAACCGACCGTTATCCGACACGACGCGTTGTAACTGTTGTGTATTATGCCTTAGTGCGGATTTCCGATTATTCGGTGACAATAGGTCAAGACGCCTCGGAAATTCATTGGATTCCCGTAACTCAAGTGCCAGAACTTGCGTTCGACCATAGAGAATTGTTTGATGCGGCATTACAAACGTTACAGTCGCAAGTTCATATTGATCCCATTATTTTTAACTTGCTTCCTGACGAATTTTCACTTTCAGATTTGCAGGATGTGTACGAGACAGTGACGATGCAAACGTTTGACAAGCGTAATTTCAGAAGAAAAATTCTTCGACTGAATATCTTGAAATTCACTGGACGAAAGTATTCCAATGTATCACATAGAGTTGCGCGTACCTATACGTTTGACAAACAAGCATACAACGCAATGCTTCAAAAAGGGTTTATGTTTTCTGTGTAATATTTGTTTTGTAGTAGAGACGCCATATTATGACGTTTCTACATAAATATATCGTGATGTTTGTTGTAGAGACGATGTGCACATCGTCTCTACTATATATCATTTTTTGAGCGAACCATTTTCACATCGTTCTGAATGGCATTTTGTAATTCTGTCAGCGACGCGAATTGCTGTTCGTCACGAAGTTTCTTTGCAAACGCAATTCTGATATTTTTACCATAAATATCTTGCGAGAAATCCAACAAATGCACTTCTACCGAAAGTGGTAAATCCGTATTGATGGTAGGATTATTACCTATATTAATAACGGCTTGATAATCAATATTATCAACTTTTACTGTACCACTATATACGCCCTTGGCAGGAATTTCCTTGTACGAAGAGTTGACTTGCACGTTAGCTGTAGGAAATCCAATTGTTCTTCCAATCTGAGAGCCTGCAATTACGTTTCCATTGATAAAATACTGGTACGATAAGAATTTATTTGCCGTTTCAATATTGCCTTGGGCAATACTATTCCTAATTTTTGTGGAACTGATTTCTTTTTCGTCAATTGTTAATGCAGAAACTTGTTCAACCTCAAACCCCATACGTTTACCATAGTTTTGCATTAGTTCAAATGAGCCAGAGCCATTGTGACCATATTTGTGGTCATAGCCAATCACCACTTTTTTTGCACCAATGCCACGATGTATGATTTGTGAAATGTAGTTTTCTGGCGATAATTGTGCAAATTCCGTGGAAAATGGAAGAACCAAACAGACATCCAATCCGATTTGTTCCAATAATTCCAATTTTTCTTCCATGGTCGTCAGCATTTTAAAGCCCTCGGTTTTTCCGAAAAAGATTCGTGGATGTGGCCAGAAGGTTAGTAAAACAGACTCTCCGTTAAGCGATTTCTTTGCCTGTTCCAATTCCCGCAAAATAGCTCGATGACCTGCATGCACACCATCAAACATTCCGATTGTGAGTATCGGATTTGTAGCGTAAAAATCTTCTATGCAACGATAAACTCTCATTTTTCGGCAAAAGTAACGAAAAGAATAGTAAAATCATTTTGTTACCGAAGTTTTTTGTTGTATTGTTTCTTCAATGAAATAAATAGTATTTTTGTAAAAATATTTGGGTATGAAGACAATTGTAATTATACCTTCACGCTATGGTTCTTCCCGTTTTCCAGGGAAACCTTTGGCAATGATTCAGGGAAAACCTATGATACAACACGTCTATGAAAATGCCTCAAAGGCGTTTCCCGACGTGTGGGTCGCAACCGACGATACTCGTATAGAAGAACGTGTGAAGCAATTTGGTGGAAATGTGGTGATGACTTCAAGCACGTGTCCGAGCGGAACCGATAGATTAGCTCAGGCAATTCAGTCTATTCCCAATGGAGATACGTTCGACGTGGTGATAAACGTGCAAGGCGACGAGCCCTTCATTCAGCCATCGCAAATTCAGTTGTTAGCCGATATTTTTACAAATAATCCTACGACGCAAATTGCCACTTTGGTGAAAAAAATCACCGACTCACAAGATTTGTTCAATCCGAACAAACCCAAAGTTGTGCGTGCAATCGATGGTAGGGCAATTTATTTCAGTCGTTCGCCAATCCCTTATTTCAGAGGTGAAGACAAAGAAAATTGGGTGAACAGACATACCTATTTCAAGCACATTGGCATCTATGCCTACAAACGTGAGGTTTTGCTAGAAATAACAAAGTTACCACAATCATTGCAGGAAAAAGCCGAAAGTTTGGAGCAACTTCGCTGGATTGACAACAATTACATCATCAATACGGCAGTGACAGATTTTGAAAATCTTTGTGTTGATACGCCAGAAGACCTGGAGAAAATTCTCCAAACGCTTTAATTCTTAGTATAGATTGTCTGCGTCGGGAATGCGAATTCCAATCCGTTTTCGTTGAACAAACGAAGTATGGCTTTATTTACCTCCGATTGCGTTTCGTAGTAATTCCCCGATTTTTCTATGTAATAGATAAAAAGGATTTTGAGCGAGAAATCGCCATATTCCATAAAATTGGCTTGCGTTTCGGGTGAGATGTTTTTGACCGTTTGGGGTAATTCCTTCAGGATTTTCAATGCAAGTTCCATTTTTTCGAGCGTAGTGTCGTACGTTAATCCCAACGTAAGTTTTATTCTGGTTGAAGGCTCGGACGTAACGTTTTCAATGGCGTTATCAACTACCTTGGAGTTAGGAATTGTGACCATTCTGCCGTCCAGTGTGCAGATTCGCAGGCTTCGTAAACCAATATGCATCACATTGCCATCTAATCCGTCAAAACGAATACGGTCACCAAGATTAAATGGTCGGTCAAAAAAGAGAACGATTCCGCCAAAGAGATTCTTGATGGTATCTTGAGCAGCCAATGCAACAGCCACACCACCTATTCCAAGTCCGGCGAGCAATGTACCAATCTTGATACCGAGATTGTTCATCGCAATAAGGATACCGATAAGCCAAATCACATAGGTGGCAATTCGCTGAATAATGTCAACCATGCCTTTGTTTAGTTTTTCGTCATCGGTAATGGTATGTCGTGTCAGAATGTTTTCTATCAAACTTGAAAGGAGTCGGGCAATAGCCCATGTGCCGTTGACAACGACAAGTACCGAATAAACATCTTTTATTGTATCAATCACCTCCTCTGCCATATTCAGTCTGCGTAAAGCAAACCAGATGGAAGCAATGACAGCGGCAAAAATGAACGGAGCACGTAATTTTTCAACGATTAAGTCATCTAATGTCGACTCCGTTTTTGCTGCCATTTTCCCAAATACTTTCGTAAAAATGACATAGATAAGTTTGGCAACAATAAAACCACCGACAATGATTGCCAGGGAGATTGTTATGTCAAGAAGTGTATTATCGAATATGATGATATCTCGCATTGTTCCTTATTTTTTGCAAATGAACAGTTTTTCCTGAAAAAATCCAAATTAGATTGTGCTTGATATGTCGAGCGGTCTCAAAATAGGAATCTCCTATCAAATTATGTTTGATAGGAGATTCCGACACAACAAAAAGAAACTAAAATGAAAAATGTACACCAAGAGAAAAATGTAGCAATGTCGTTCTATAATAATCCGTATCGGAAATACGATCTTCTAAATCTTTGTATGTCGAAAAAGCGATTGGCAAGGAAACCCCGATTTTTGGCTCAAATTTTATGTGTTCCCCGCCGATTCTGCAAAATGCCATTGGTTCAATGTGACATAGGGAAAAATCGTTGTGAAGCGTAGTGTGGGCGGTATCTTGCCAAGAAAAACCATGAACACTATAAGCAAGTCTAAGAGATGTACCCCATTCAATAATGCGAAACCTTTTACCAATGCATGATTGAAAGAAAAATAAACCATAACCATTATGGAAGGAATCCTCTTGAGAATTCCCGAACGCAACACCACTAAAAACCTCAATTTTAACGTTTCGCTGAGGTACTATGTTATATCGCCCGACACTCGCTTCTACGTAACGATTTGCATAACGGCCATACGTCGTGACGTCGATGTTCGTAGCACCTTTCGCCACGGTATGGTCGGTCTTTTTTGTGAAAATGTCGTTGTATTCCGTTAAGTTACCATACGAGAGCCCGCCCGAAAGTTGAACAGCATATTTTTCGGTGAGGGCATATGCCGCCGATGCCTGCACACTGTTAGTACTAAGCGAAGCGGAAACCTGAGTTTCGCCCTTTTCTTCAAAAAGTGGCACATTTGCCATGTGGGGAACATACAACGATGAACACCCAGTCATCAACATTGGTAAAAACCAGAATACAATCTTTTTCATTATCGTTTAATTATTTGTTTTGTTATTACTTTGCCATTCCCTTGAATCACTTGTAATGTATATACTCCCGTAGGGATTGCGCTACAATCCAGTTCAACATTTTTTTGGAACACAACCAACAAGATTTGTTTTCCCTGCATATCGAACAATGTGGCGGTATTCCCCGTCTTATTCGATGAAATGACCATATTGTCAGTCACGGGATTCGGATAGACGATTACAGGCTCGGAATATGTTTTCACAAGAGAAAACATAGAAGCTGACGATTCTGCCTCTATTGGCGCATCTTCATCTTCGTAACTTTTCAAGGAATACATTTCATCGTCGGAACAAGATGGTTCCACGCCGATTTTTGCGGAGAATGAACTGCCTTTGGCAATCTTAGTTCCAGGTTCAATCATAATTTTCTTATTTGCCCGTACCGTTGCCGTTGCACCCGATTCTATCACAACATCACCATTGTTGTATGCGATTTCGTCAACGCTATTGCCTATGTGAACCGATTCCTTCGATTCCCACGCCGTTCTATGTCCGTTGTGTGCGGAATAATTCTCTATAAACAGTTCCCGAGGATTCGTCTCCTGATTCATAAAGGTAATCATATCATTCGTGAAAACGCCAACCTTGTTGTCATCGTAGATATGGTCAAGATTCTTGTTTTCAATGTATATAACGTCGAACAAGCTCAGATTAGTGTCTTTCGATTTAACATAGATATTGTCGGTAACGGGAACGAAACTTGAACTTGCCTTCAAATAACTTTTTATGTTCAAGTGAGGGTTGGTTATATTTTCCAAGCCCACCGAACTGTACGAAGGGATAAAGTTATCGGGGTGACTGTCGTAGTTTATTTCTCCCAAATCCTCTAAAATATCCATATAATCCTTACCCAACAAGTAGCCCTGTCCATGGAATGATTTCATATTATGAAGATTTTGAATACTTCCTGGTGCGTTGTCAATCGGCATAGTATTGTCAACCGTTTCTTTACGGGAAGCAAGTGTAACACCGCTTGTACAACGAGTTTTCCCTAAAAATTTTATGCACGTTTTCAAATTTGCCGATTCATAATACACAACACTATTTTGTCGGTTTGGCACTGCCCTTACTGAAATTTCCCACGTAATTCGTTCCACAGGAACTGCAACAGGCCCTAATGCCGAGATTTTCGGGTCTTTTCTCAACAATTCTGCTCCATCGGAAAATCCTTGTGGCGTTGCATTTCCACTTCCCATGGAAAGAGCGATGGTGCGGCATTGTTTTGGGAAATAGCCAATTTTATTCAATTCGTCAAGAAACGTGATTCTGTTTCCCGCACATTTTGCCGTAGAACCATTTGTAGCCGAATGATGGTACAACAACATTTCTTTTGCCGCATTGCTGTTGAGAATGTTGTTTTCGACGGACTTCAGCTTGGAAACGGCACTCAGCATATCTTTGTTGAGATATTTCACCATATATTGTACTCCCAACGGCACATTTGCACCTTCCTGTGGAGAATCCACTGAGATGAACAGTTTTGTCTGGTGGTCGATGTTGTTATGCTCCATATACGTCAGCGCATATCTCACAACAAGGCCGCCCATGCTTGCTCCGGCAATAATCAACTCATTATCGCTCGTTTTCTCAGCATTGATTTTTTTGATGAAATCAACCAAGTTCAACGCATTAGGAATGATGGATTCCGTACTGTTTTTTGAGCGGTAGATGATGATGTCGTAACCATCGATGCGAAGTTGGTCCAAATAGTCGTTTTTATTTGAAACCCGATAGAGATTCACCTTGTCGGACTCG
>JAEEQV010000121.1:0-6926 GCA_016285445.1 Bacteroidales bacterium | reverse complement strand
GTTGACAACCTCAACACGTTTCAGGCAGAAATTGGCTCGTTCGCGGCATTCCTCCTCGCTCATACCCGAAAACATCCGCAACGGGAACATCACATTGTCCTCCAATGTTTCAGAATCGAACAATGCGCCACTTTGAAACACCATACCGATTTCCTTGCGGATTTCTTTCCGCTGTTTATCATTCATTTCAGTATAGTTGCGTCCGTGGAACAGAATGCGTCCTTCGTCTATTTCGTGAAGTCCGACGATGGATTTCATCAACACCGTTTTTCCCGAACCACTTCGTCCAATTATACAATTAACTTTCCCCTCCTCGAACACGGTGGAAAGATGTTTAAGGATTTGCACATCCTTGAAAGACTTCGATACGTTTTGAACTTCTATCATAATTACAACATTGTGGTAAGAGAAAGGTCGAAAATAAGAACTACAATACTGCTGACAACCACGGCCTGCGTGCTGGCTTGTCCCACTTGCAGGGAACCGCCTTTTGCATTATATCCGTAATAACTTGATATTGATGTAATTAATATTCCAAAAAACACCATTTTTATATTTGTAAACGTGATATAAAATGGTTGGAACATAAATTGCAGACCAAGAATAAACTGGTTGCTCGGAACCATGCCCGTAACATCGCCAACAACCCAGCCGCCGCCGATGCCGAGAATGATGCTGAGGCAACAAATTACCGGAAACGTGATTGCTCCCGCAATAATTTTTGGCAAGATAAGGTAATTTGCCGAATTAATACCCATAATATCAAGAGCATCAATTTGTTGTGAGATTCGCATTGTACCAATTTCCGAAGCGATGCTCGAACCAACTTTTCCCGACAAAATAAGAGCAATGACCAACGATGAAAATTCCAAGATAATGGCATCACGCGTTCCTAAACCAACAAGATATTGAGGTAAAATAGGATTTTCCATATTGATGGCAAGTTGCAAGGTCATCACGCCCCCCATAAAAAATGAGATAATTGCAACAATTCCTATGGAATCGTAACCAATAGCAATGATTTCTTTCCCGATATTTCGCCAAAACATATGCTTCTCATCGGGTCGCCCGATGGCTTTCTTCATAAGAAGCATATATCGTCCGATATGGTAAAAAAGATTCATTCTTGTTTTTGCTGGTTAAAAGTATAAAAAAATTGATTTCAATGTGTTTTTACTTACAAAAAAAGGGACTTCCTTGTGGGAATCCCTTGATTCTTGATTGCCTTTCAAATAGTGATTTGTTTATTCTATGTATTCCAATATATGTTTCGTAATTTTTTCCGCAGCGCCTTTACTTGCATAGAGAAAATCGCGGTTTTTCTTGCCTGCTTCTTTACGAAATGCCTCGTCGGAAACCAATTTTGAAAGTATCTCGTAACACTCGTCCTGGTTGTTGACAGGGAATCCTCCCGCTTTTGTCTTCAACTGCACGGCTTCGTAAGAATTAACGTGCTTAGGCCCGAATACAACGGGGTTTGCAAATGCCGACGGCTCAGCCACATTGTGCACGCCTGTTGAAAATGCGCCACCAACATATACTAAATCGGCGTTTTTATACAATTTTGCAAGCATACCGATTGTATCGACAATGGCAACGCGGCACGAAGTTTTTTTGCTTTCTTTTTTTGAAAAGACTGTATATCGTTCCGTAGCAATTCCTTCGGCAGCAAAGGTCTGCTCTATCGCTTGTAAATGCGATTCGTGCAATTCGTGAGGAACAAGAACAAGTTGTAAATCGTCGTGCTCCTTGAAAACCTTAATGAGAGCAGGAAACAAATGTTTTTCGTCGGCTGGCCAAATGCTACCGCCAATAAAAGTTATTGGTAACGGATTCTCAAAAATCGCTATATCTTCTTGTGTCTGAACTGCCTCTGCCTTTGCTATGATTTGGTCATAACGGGCATCGCCAACCACTTCAAGCCGTTCTTCGTAAGGGAATATATTCAAAAAACGTTGTTTGTAATCTTCGGAAACGGGCAAAATGTATGTTATATACTTGTAGAATAGTCGGTTCACAACAGCATTAATGCCTTTGTACCGCATAGAATCCTCGGCCAATTCCGCAGAACAAAGCAACACGGGAACCTGTGCCCAATGAGCGGCAAGCAAAATACCTGGCCAAATGTCGTATTTTGAAACAACCCAAGCCTTGGGACGTATGCGTTTGAAAAAGACATAATTCGCTATGCATACATCAAATGGCAAGTAAATAGAGCAATCCACGTCGTCTTTCTTGGCATGCTTCATTCCCGAAGGCGAGAAAAACGAAGCCAAAACAACAATTTCGGGATGCTTCTGCTTCAGTGACTTAATGATTGGAATAGACTGTTCCCACTCGCCAACCGACGAACTGTGAAAAAACACTATTGTTTTCCCTGCGTTTTCCTGGGCAAATTTCTTGATTTTCTTCGGCTGTCGTATTCTTTCTATCAGTCCTTCACGCATTTTTGCATTGAACAATGCTCCAATACAAAAAATGGGAATAAATAGAAATACATAGATAATCGTGTAAAAAAATAAGAATACGTATATCATAGCATTACTTGTTTACCAGATACAAGTCGGCTAACGCAATGGCAGTGGCACATTCAACAATTACGGGAACGCGAACGGCAATGCACGCATCGTGACGACCAGCTATGGTTAATGGCTCGACTTTATTATCTGCAAAATTGAATGTATCCTGAGTTTTTCCGATACTTGCCGTTGGTTTCACCGCAAGACGGAAGAAAATATCATTTCCGTTGGTTATTCCACCGTTTATTCCACCGGCATTGTTCGTTGAGGTTTTCCCGTCAGCCGAAACAATAGCGTCGTTGTGTTCGCTTCCTTTCATACGAGCGGCGGCATTGCCACTTCCAAACTCAATGCTTTTCACTGCAGGAATAGCAAAAATGATGTGAGAAATGCACGATTCCACCGAATCAAAGAATGGCTCGCCAAGTCCGACTGGCACGTTTTTGCAGACGCAAGTCACCACACCGCCGATAGAATCTTTTTCCTGCATAGTTTCCTTTATGCAATTTTCAATATCGGTTCTGCCACCCACCTCAACCAATTCGGCAGAAATCTGAACTGGTGCGATTATTTTTTTTGCAATAACTCCGGCAGCGACTATTCCCAGCGTAATTCTTCCCGAAAAATGCCCGCCACCACGTGGGTCGTTGAATCCGTGATATTTTTCTTTCCCCGTAAAATCGGCGTGGCCAGGACGGGGATGAGCGACAAGATTGGCATAGTCGCCCGATTTTGTATTTGTATTGTCAAACAGTATCGTTATTGGAGTGCCACACGTTTTGCCATTGAACACGCCACTCACAATGTGCGGAATATCGGCCTCGATACGTGGTGTAGTGCCAATTTTCCCAGAACGGCGACGCTGAATATCTTCGTTGAAGTCATCCTCGCACAATGGAATCCCTGCTGGACAACCGTCAACAACAACTCCTACTTGCTGTCCGTGACTCTCACCAAAAATCTCAACCTTGAATATTCTACCAAAACTGTTCATAGTCATTCCTTTTTACAAATGTAACGTTTATTTTGCATTTGCAATATGTTCGTAAACGCCGTCAAGATATTCCCACTCCAAGACGTTGAAACTACTGTTGTGCCACAAGCAACAGAATGTGCCGTGATATTTTTTCACCGTTTCCATTAATGCGTCAACCAATTCTATTGCTTCGGAAACTTTGCGAGTGTCTTGTAACGAAACGTCCATCAACGTAAGCGGCAGTTCCTTTATTTCCATTTGCTGACGAGTCTCGCAATCAAACAAGGAATGTTCTATGCACATTCCCGTCCTAAATCCCGGATAGTTCGGGTAATACAGCGTGCTATCCTGTAAAATGCCGTTGCGTTCAAGGATTCTAAACGTTTCGGGCATACGTATTTTCAAGAAATGTTGCCGATTTACCACCAATTTTCTATTGAAGAAATTCTCGTAAAACTGCAAGTCATTCTGAATCTTCTCGGCATCTTTTTCAAGGAAATAATTTGAATGAATGCCTATATTGTGACCTCGTTTGAGGATATTCTCAACAATAACTTTCCCTTTGTCGCTTGCAAGTCGCCACTCGTTCGATTTGGAATTTAAGAAATAAAACGTTGATTTTAAGCCATTTCGCTCGCTCAAGTCCATCAACGAATTATATACGTCGTACGGATCTTCCTTGCGTTTTCGCATTGAGATGGAAAGTTTGAACTGACGAATGGAAAAACGACGGAAAATGTCGCCACAGCAACTTTTTATGAAATCAATCGGTTTGCCCCATTTGTACAGAAAATCCACATCGTGCGAAAGAACTTTCTGATACGAGTGTTTCAGTGGTATTTTGAACTCGTAGTTGGCAAAAAGTTTTCGAAACATTTCGGCATACATATGCACGATGGGCTTGTTAATGAAGCCAAATTTTACAGCGATTGCGTTTTCTTGCGGGAAACGACCACACGGGTCATATTTCTTTGTAATCACCTCTTCCCAGCGGCTGAGCATAAAAAACGCGCTTCCAATCACGTCACCGCCACAAAAGATTGAATTCTCGTGGTCGGTGAAAATGTTGGTGCCATACAAGAAGGGGATTTTTTCGTCGGGCAAAACACCCTTTAGTTCCGAAATCTTAGTCGGCAGGTATTTCTCGTCACAATACCCGATAGATTCAGGAATATGGCAAAAGAAATCATCGCGAAATTCAAGGAATTTCCCGTTTCCCAACACAAATTTATACACTTGACTCACGGAGTTATCAAAAACTTCGTAGTCAATTCCCAAAATCTCGTGAAAAATCACGTGAAACGTGTAATTCTTTTCGGGAAGGAATTTTGATTCGGTATAAATTGCAATCTTCGCCATACGCAAATTAAGAATTTAAAAATCAAGAATGTTCTTCACACAGGCATTCTTGATTTTTACCTTTTAGTTATTAATTCTCAAAGTTTTTCTTGATGTTTTGTGCTACTTCGGCAAGTTCTTCTTTTGAAGGTGAAAGTTTTGGGCCGCCAAAATTCATTTCTCCCACAGAGTTTTGCAACGGAATAAGATGAATGTGGCAATGAGGCACTTCCAAACCAACTACGCCAACACCGATGCGAGCACATGGAATGCTTTTCTCAACGGCTTTCGCAACTTTTTTTGCAAACACCATCATTCTTCCAAGCAAATCGTCCTCTACATCGAAGATGTAAGGAATTTCCTGTTTCGGTATCACCAACGTATGTCCTTTTGCCATTGGATTAATGTCCAAGAATGCCAAGAACTCATCGTTTTCGGCAACTTTATAGGCAGGAATTTCACCTGCCACGATTTTTGAAAATATTGATGCCATAACTATCGAGATATTTCAATGATTTCAAATGGAATTTTACCAGCTGGAACTTGCACTTCGGCAATATCGCCCACTTTCTTGCCAAGCAAACCTTTTGCTATAGGAGTGTTGATGGAAATTTTTCCGCTCTTGAAATCTGCTTCGGTTTCTGGTACTAGCGTATATTGCATTTTAGCATTGTTCTTCGTGTTGCGAATAGTCACTTTCGACAAAATTGCCACAGTTGACATATCCAACTTGGATTCGTCGATAATGCGGGCATTGATAATCTGTTGTTGCAACTTTGAAATGCGTAATTCCAAAAGACCTTGTGCTTCTCGTGCCGCATCGTATTCGGCATTTTCCGAAAGGTCGCCCTTGTCGCGTGCCTCGGCAATTTGTTGAGAAATTCTCGGACGCTCAATCGTAGTGAGTTCATCCAACTCTTGTTGCAATTTCCGCAAGCCCTCTTCTGTTACGTATGAAACTTCTGCCATAAGAATAAATTTTTACTAAATATGAGAAAACAAAAGGAATCCCAATTAAGGGATTCCCAGATATTTTTACAAATGTATTAAATTTTTTATTGCAAACCAAGTTGCGATTTACCAATTTCTTTTCCGTCACAGAAAATTGAAATTTGGTAAGAACCAATAGCCAACGCCTCGTTGCTTGCGTTATAGAAGATTTCGAACTTCAAATCTTCGTTGTTGTAATTCACTTCTTTCTTTTCGGTGTACATAATTGTCTTACCCTCGAAATCGAACTGATTAGCATTGCTTTGTGTCAGCACAGTTCCGTTAGGAGCAATGATACGGATGAACAAAGTTTTATTTCCCGATTCTGCCAAACTGTTTTTCAACAATGTGCCGGCAACACCGATTTTTGCAGTTCTACGTGCCTTGGTGGCAACCTTTCCGTTTTTATTGTAACCTTTGGCAACAATGTCGCTAATGCGAAGTTGAGAACCTATTTCAACTTTTTCGCTCAATTGCTCGATTTGTTGCGTTTTCTGGAAATCAATAATGGTCATCGTGTCGATTTTGCGTTTCTTGATTGAATCCTCAAAGCCAAGAGAGTCAACCTTGTGTTTCAACATATCGTTTTCACGAATGAATTTCTCGGCAGTGGCACGCAAAACCTCGATTTGTTTTCTATATTTTTCAACCAAAGCAGCGTCGGCTTGTGCAGCCTTCAATTCTTCACGAGTCTTTTCAATTTCGGCCAAACGCTCTGTAAGAACAGAATCCATTTCTTCGTTGGCAGCAACTTGTTTCTTGATTTCTGTCTCAAGAGAATCCAAATTCGACAACAATTCTGCTTTTTCCTGTTGTACTTGTACGATTGTGTCGGTCATTGTAACGATTTCCGACTTCAATTGTGCGTTTTGCCACACGAAATATCCAAGACCTAATGCCAAAAGAATGGCAACAACTAAAAAGATAACACTTGATTTTGAGTTCATTTCTGTAATTTTTGTTTGTGCAAATGTACACTTTTTATTCATCTCAATGAATCTTTGAGAGAAAAATTACAGAATTTTATGCAAATAAATTGCGTAAAGTCGGAATCTTGATGATTTATAATAGGGAAGCTTCTATTTCTTTGCTTTCACCAAATA
>JAEEQV010000120.1:0-7004 GCA_016285445.1 Bacteroidales bacterium | reverse complement strand
TCTTCAAAAATTGCCTCAACCTCTTTCAAAAACATTTATCGGGTCGGGAAAAATTGAGGAAATAAACGCATATCTCAAAGATAATGACGTAGATATGGTGATTTTCGATGATGAGTTGGCTCCCACGCAGTTACGAAACTTGGAAAAGGAACTCAATCATCCTATTGTCGATAGGACAAAGTTAATTCTTGATATTTTTGCCCAACGGGCACAAACGGCATACGCCAAGACGCAAGTTGAAATGGCTCGTCTGCAATATATGCTCCCTCGTCTTTCTCGAATGTGGACACACCTTGACCGACAACACGGCGGAGGCACCACCTCGCGTGGTATGGGTGAGTCGCAGATTGAGGTTGACCGTCGTATCATTCAGTCACGTATTGCGTTCTTGAAAGATGAATTGGCGAAAATAGACCGCCAGATGATTACCCAGCGAAAAAACCGCCAAAGTCTTATCAGAGTCGCTTTGGTAGGTTATACCAACGTGGGGAAATCAACTATTATGAATATGATTAGCAAGTCGGAGGTGCTTGCCGAAAACAAACTGTTTGCCACGCTCGACACCACCGTCCGTAAAGTGGTGATTGACAATCTGCCCTTTTTGCTGTCCGACACGGTAGGATTTATTCGCAAATTGCCCACAACGCTTGTGGAATCATTCAAATCGACATTGGACGAGGTTCGCGAGGCAGATTTGCTCTTGCACGTAGTTGACGTTTCGCACAAAAATTTTCAGGAACAAATTCAAGTGGTGAGTCAAACCATTGCCGACATTGGTGCTGGCGACAAGCCCGTCATTCTTGTGTTTAACAAGATTGATGCGTTCTCTTATACGGCAAAGGACGAAGACGATTTGAGTCCGAAAACTGCCGAAAACTATTCATTGGACGATTTCAAGAACATGTATTTCGCGAAAAAAGAGCCATGCATCTTCATTTCGGCAAAAAATAAGGAAAACATTGATGAATTTAGGTCTATGGTGTATGAACGGGTGAAAGAAATGCACGCCATCCGTTATCCATACAACAATTTCTTGTATTCGTCCTTTTCCCTCTCTTTTATTTCGTCACGAATAATCGAGGCCATTTCAAAGTCCTCGGAATCAATTGCCTTTTGCAGTTTTTGTTCCAATTCTTCTATGCTGTCAAAGGCAATCTCCAACCGCCGTGCAATGTCGTCAAATTCCTCATCCGATAGTTCCTCGTCATCGGCTTCATCGGAATTGTCAACCGCGCAGGTTTGTTCCATAATTTCCTCGGTAACATATATCGGACACCTGAAACGTACGGCAAGAGCCACCGCATCGGATGTTCGCGACTCGATTTCCACCCTGGTGTCGTGCTGAATGAGCGACAAACGAGCATAAAAAATGTCGTCCTCATATTTATAAATCGACACGTACGACAATGTGAAGTCAAGTTTTTGGGCTATATTCTGAAACAAATCGTGGGTGAGCGGGCGAAGCGACGAAAGTTTGTCCATAACCACCGCAATGGCGTGAGCTTCGTTTCCCCCGATAATAATAGGAATCCGTCTCTCTCCGTGCAATTCGCCCAACACAAGCGTGTAGGAATCTTTCTCGGAAGGATTCGGCGTAACATCTATTACTTGTAACTCAATCAGATTCATAATCTCAAAGATACATTTTTTCCCTTGTGTTTTTATCTTTTTAACGTACTTTTGGCAAAAATCTGTATGTGATGAAACAAATTTTTCTTTTTATAGTAAGCATTTCCCTTTTAGTAGCGTGCAACTCAAGTTCGACAAACAAAAGCGAACAAGATACGCAACAAGAAAAGGTTTACGAGGTAAAAAAAATCAGCGAGCAACAATTTCAGGATTTTGTATTCAATTACGACGCAAGTCCCGAAGCACGAGAATATAAAGGCGACAAGCCTTGTATTGTTGACTGTTACGCTTCGTGGTGCCGTCCTTGCAAAATGATAGCGCCTTATTTTGACTCGCTGGCAAAAATGTATGGCGACAAGGTTAATTTCTATAAAATTGATGTTGACGAAGCAAGAAACTTGTCGGAATTTTTTCAGATAAAATCTATTCCCCTCGTCATGTTTTGTGATGAAGAAAAAATTCAATTTTCCTCAGGGGCATATCCGTTCTATTATTATAAAAATATGATAGACAGCGTTTTGGCGAGATAAGTATTTCAGAAATCAGCTCCTTTAGAGAAATGAAGTTGATTTTAGCCGAATTGGTTGTCTTGAACTTTTAATTAAAAAATAATTAGTCTATCTGGATATTTTGTCGTTGCAAAATTCGTCTCGACGCGATGGCGTAAAATGCGATATATGCAAAACAAATTATAGGAATGATATACGAATAATGAATACCGATAATATCCGCCAACTTTCCTTGAATTGGAGGAATGATTCCACCACCCAAAATCATCATAACCAAGAACGAGGAACCTTGTGATGTGTATTTTCCAAGTCCGAGCGAAGCGAGTGTATAGATATTCGACCACATAATGCTACAAAACAATCCTCCTGAAAGGAACGCATATACGGCCGTCATTCCTGTGGTACAAAGTCCTATAATCATTGCTATTATTGCCAATACGGAAAATGTGAATAACGTCCGTGCAGGTTTTTCCTTACAAAGGATAAATGCAACGACTTGCACCAAGACGCAAACCACGAAATAATACAATACGCTCATATCGTGACCGGCAATGGTATTAACGGCAAGTACCAGACAAAACGCCAACAACGGTGCCACAATCATGGCGATTATCTTTGTCGTTTTCTTAAAATTGAAGACCAACACGGCTCCGCACCAACGGCCAATCATCAATCCGCCCCAATACATTGAGATAAACGGCGCTATCTCGGCAGCCGAATAACCTCCAAAAGCATCTTCGTTGAGCAGACCACCCAAATTACTTCCAATAGACACCTCAACACCAACGTAGAAAAATAGTGCAATCAATCCCAAGGCCAACTGCGGATACTGCAACGCTCCCCATCCATCACTGTTTTTCTTCGATTTTGAATGTGCCACCAACAATGCC
This sequence comes from Bacteroidales bacterium, assembly GCA_016285445.1. Taxonomy (GTDB): domain Bacteria; phylum Bacteroidota; class Bacteroidia; order Bacteroidales; family UBA1715; genus UBA1715. The sequence goes on along the minus strand of JAEEQV010000120.1, from coordinate 3,976 downwards.
ACAATAACCGTAGCAAACGCTCCAATAAGGCAATACATTCGGTTCATCTCCACATCGCCAAAATTCAAAAGATGCGTACCCTCCTTGTAACTATTGAAGACGGGAATCAAGAACACAAACAACAGAACGGTGATAATCAGAAAAACGATCAGCGCTTTTTTCGAGGTTTCCACCTCAGATTCCTGAATGCAAGCAGGCACTTTCCTTGAAAAATGGAAAATTGCCGCAGCAATCAGAAACAACACGCCCACCACGGAATACAATATCACCACGTTATTCAGGTTAAGATTGGTAATTTGTTCCTTGGTAATCTCGCCAACAGCACCGAACAGCGCAAAACTCAATATTAACGGTCCTATAGTGGTTCCGAACGAATTGACGCTTCCCCCTAAATTGATTCTGTCGCTCCCCGTCTTAGGGTCGCCCAATGCAATAGCAAGCGGATTTGCAGCCGTTTGTTGCAACGAATAACCGAGTGCCACCGTAAAGAGTCCTATGAGCAATCCTACATATACATCGGTTTTTACGCCAATCACCATTGCCACCGCACCGATAGCAGAAAACAGCAATCCGTAGGAAATGCTTCGCTTGTAGCCCCATTTCCCTACGACGTCGGACTTGCGCAAAGTGCTTACGACGAACAAAACCAACGCACCAATGAAGTACGCCGTATAAAAGGCAAAATCAACCAATTGTGACTGGAATTGATCTAATGAGAAATGATGCTTGCAAAATGGGATGAAAACGCCATTGCTCGCTGCAATGAATCCCCAGAAGAAAAAGACGATTATCAGCGTATAAAGAGCAGGATAATTCGTTTTTACAGTTGTATCGGACATATTGTATATTTTTTTCAAAAATACACAAATGTTTGATTTATAGAAAACAAAAACTCCTAAATAGTCCTCTCACGAGAAACAATTTAGGAGTAAATTGTAAAGTGAATGAAAGATTATGCTTCTGCAGGAATCACAGAAACGTATTTCTTGTCATTTTGTTTTCTCTGGAATTTTACTGTTCCGTTAACCAAAGCAAACAATGTATGGTCACGACCCATGCCTACGTTTTCACCTGGCATAGTAACCGTACCACGTTGTCTAACTATAATGTTTCCGGCAACAACAGCTTGACCGCCTGATTTTTTAACACCAAGACGTTTGCTTTCTGAATCTCTACCGTTCTTTGAAGAACCTACACCTTTTTTATGTGCCATTGTCTTATACTATTTAATTATGCAACAATATTTTCAACTTGAACTTGCGTTAAAGCGGCTCTGAAACCGTTTTTAACACGATATCCTTTTCTACGTCTTTTCTTGAAAACGATCACTTTGTCACCTTTAACGTGTGCCAAAACTTTTACAGTAACTTTTGCGCCTTTTACTGTTGGGGTACCAACTTTAACGCTTTTGTCTGCAACTAAAAGAACGTTCTCGAAATCAACTGATTCTCCTTCGTTGTTTTGAAGACGATTTACATAAATCTTGTCATCCTTAGCAACCTTAAATTGCTGTCCTGCTATTTCTACTATCGCGTACATCGTAATATCTATTATTCCTTCTAATTTTGGACTGCAAATGTATAAAACTTTGGAGAATATCAAACACTTTTTTAAAATTATTCCAAAAAATTCTATTTTTGTGTCTGGAAATATAGATAAAATAAGGAAATGAAGAAGATAATTTTTTTTAGTGTAATAGTGACATTTTTCTTTTTTTCTTGTTCCGAAGAGCAAGAAAAGGTCATTGCATATCATCCGAACGGCGAACCTGCGTACGTTGAATACTTTATCGAAGCCGATTCCATAAATCCTGTCCGTACGTTACGTTATTATTATAATGGTGAGAAACAAGAGGAAATTCATTATCGTGACGGGATAAAGGAAGGGAAAAATACGTTTTGGTACCAAAATGGCGAAAAAATGTTCGAGGGCAATTATGAAAACGGACTTATGCACGGTACGTTCACGCAATGGTTCGACAACGGCATGATAGATTATGTTGCCGAGTACGAGAATGGTCGTCCGACGGGAACGTGGAAATATTTTCGCAAGGACGGCTCATTGATAACGGAACAAAAAATGCAATAATTTTTTGGTAATATAAAAAAAAACGTACTTTTGCACTGATTTTGATGGTGCCCATAGTTCAGCTGGTTAGAGCGTCAGATTGTGGTTCTGAATGTCGAGGGTTCGAATCCCTCTGGGCACCCTGAAATAAAGAGACGGGCTACGGCACGTCTCTTTTTGTTTTGCCACATTTTTTCAGAGATGCAAATCGAATGTTTTTTCTCTTGTGTGGGTTTTTTACAAGTGTTTTTTGTATTTTTACGCTTGTTATTGGTTGGACAATATGGCAAAGGAGAAAACAAATATTGTTGCTGAAGCGGAAGCGATTCTTGCTGAATTAAAGAAGAAAATCTATCGGCCCGTGTATATTTTGCATGGTGAGGAATCCTATTATATTGATTTGATTTCCAATTATATAGAAAAAAACGTCCTTTCCGAAGAAGAAAAAGACTTTAATCAGACTGTTGTGTATGGGAAAGACATCTCGGCAAGTGGCATCAACGCTATTGCTCGTCGTTACCCTATGATGTCGGACTATCAGGTTGTGATAGTCAAGGAAGCCCAAAACGTAAAGGATATTGCCGATTTAAAATATTATGTGGAAAATCCCTTGTCATCGACCATTCTTGTGATTTGCCACAAGGGAAAGAAGATTGACGGGAAATTGAGCCTGATCAAATTGGCAAAGGAACATGGTTGCGTTCTTACGTCCGACAAGGTTCCCGATTACGAATTAGATAAATGGATAGAAAATTATCTTAAAGGTCAGAATTTGACCTATGAAATGGGAATCCCTAATTTGTTGGCGGAATATTTGGGTAATGATTTGCACAGAATCGTAAATGAACTGAATAAACTGAAACAGGCAGAACCCAATCTGACAAAGATTACCAAAGATATTGTTCAGAAAAACATAGGAATCAGCAAGGAATACAACGATTTTGAGTTACAAGACGCTTTTGCGGAACGAAATGTGGAGAAGATTTTTAGAATCTTGAAAGTGTATTCGGCAAATCCCAAGGACAATCCGCCACAACGGACAATTCCTCTCTTGTTCAATTTCTTCAAGACGCTGTTTCTCATGTATTACGTGCCGTATAAGAACGAATATGAACTTGGCTCACAATTGAAAATCAATCCATGGGTTGCCAAGATTAAGTATATTCCAGCAAAACAAAAATATTCGGCAATGAGCTTGTTCAAAATCATCGCCTTGCTTCGCGAGTACGACTTGAAAACCAAAGGAGTAGGTAGTGGCAGCACGTCGCCTTCGGAACTTATGCGAGAATTGGCTATCAAAATTCTTACTGCATGAAACGCATTCTCTATATCGTTCCTCATCGACCAAACCGTAGTCCCGGGCAACGATTCCGATGCGAACATTTTATTCCCATTTTACAGAAAAATGGCTACGAAATCACCTATTCCAATCTTTTGACCGAATGGGATGATGTGTATTTTTATAAACCAAAACATTACATAATAAAAGCGTTTATTTTTGCTAAGACCTTCCTGCGTCGCTGCTTCGACGTGCTTCGAGCAAGAAAATATGACGCTATTTTTATTTACCGTGAAGCATTTATGATTGGTACGACTTTGTTTGAACGAGGGTTGGCAAAATCGGACAAACCACTCATTTTTGACTTTGACGATTCTATTTGGATTACCGACACTTCCGAAGGGAACAAGAATCTTTCGTGGATGAAACGAGCGAGTAAGACCGATGAGATTATTGCGTTATCGAAATTAGTAATTGTCGGAAACAAATATCTTGCCGACCACGCGCTACAAATCAATTCAAATGTGGCTGTTATTCCTACCACGATTGATACCGATTATCACAAACCGACAGAAACGCTTCCTCACGATACAGTTTGCATTGGTTGGACGGGGAGTGAGACAACCATTC
>JAEEQV010000119.1:0-7004 GCA_016285445.1 Bacteroidales bacterium | reverse complement strand
CCCAATACGCCAAATTGAGGGAATTTCGTATCAAGTGAAGAATCCTGTGGTGCGTCGTCTTGCCGAAGCGTATGATAAACAAATATTAGAATATATTAAATCTCATAAACTAATTGAGAATTGACAATTGATAATTATGTGAAATCACGGGGTTCTATGTAGAGACGATGTGCACATCGTCTCTACAAATCACATCACGGTATTTCCTATACATCCGTGAATAAAAAACTAAGAATTAAAAATGGCTGAACATGTTGAAGCCACATATATAAAAATTAAAAAGGTTCTAAATATGAAAAAGAAAATTGCTGTTGTAGGAGGAAGTTTCACTTCTGAATCGAATATATCAAAAAATAGTGCGTTGCAAGTCAGCGGAATGATTGACAAAAATCAATACGATGTCTATACGGTATTTATTTCTCACGGCGATTGGATGGTTCAAATGCCTGATGGTGAGTCTCCTATTGACAAGAGCGATTTTTCTTTCACGTACAAAGGTGAGAAAATCAATTTCGACTGCATCTATAATTCCATTCACGGAACGCCGGGCGAAGATGGTCAGATGCCTGGATATTGGGATTTGTTGGGTATTCCATATACAAGTTGTGGCGTTTTTGCAGGTTCGTTGACCTTCAATAAATATGCGACGAAAGCATTTCTTAAATCTTTTGATGTAAAGACTGCCGATGCAGTGCTGCTTCGTCCATGGAACGAGATAAATGTTTCGGAGATTGTTGCAAAAGTTGGTTTGCCTTGCTTTGTGAAACCGAATAACGGTGGTTCCAGTTTCGGTGTCTCAAAGGTAAAAACCGAAGCCGACATGATTCCTGCCATTGAAAAGGCGTTTGGCGAAGATACCGAGGTTATTATTGAACGTTTTGTAAAAGGTACGGAAGTTTCTGTTGGTGCCTACGAGGTGGAAGATGGTGTTCACGTGTTGCCAATCACCGAAATTCGTACGAAAAATGAATTTTTCGATTATCAGGCAAAATACGAAAGTGGTTTCAGCGAAGAAATCACTCCTGCCGAGCTTTCTGATGCGATTACCAAAGCTTGTAAGGCAGAAACTGCCCGAATTTACAAGTGCTTAGGTTGCTTTGGTATTTGTCGTGTTGATTTTATTATCACCGATTCGGGAGATTTGAATTTCTTGGAAATCAATACTAATCCAGGAATGAGCAAGGCGAGCATAGTACCAAAACAAATGCGTGCCGAAGGCTTGAACGAGGCAGAAGTATTTTCTGCTATCATAGAACATTCCATAAAAGCGCGCAAATAATAGCGTAGAAACTTTTTTGCCCGAAAAGGAATACAATTCTTACAGGAATCGTATTCCTTTTCTTTTTTTTTCTATCTTTGGCATTGAAAAAGCCATTGGTGTGGTTACCATGCCAAAACAGATGAAAAAAAATAATTATGTTAGTAAAGACGTATGGAGGTGCGGTAAATGGTATAGACGCACGAATTATCACAGTTGAGACAGATATTGTCAGCGGTGTGAATTTCTATCTGGTGGGATTGCCAGATAGTGCAGTAAAAGAAAGTCAGCAACGGATAGAATCGGCGTTGCGGAGCGTGGGGTATCAGTTGCCCGGGCGCAAAATCACCATAAATATGGCTCCCGCCGATTTGCGAAAAGAAGGCACAGCCTACGATTTGACGCTTGCCATTGGCATTCTTGCCGCTTCGAAGCAAATTACCGAAGAACGGGTGGGGGAATATCTCATTATGGGCGAATTATCGCTCGACGGAGGCGTTCATCGTATCAATGGAGCATTGTCGATGGCTATTGAGGCACGAAAGTTCGGTTTCAAAGGGTTTATCCTACCCAAGGAAAATGCCTACGAAGCGGCAGTGGTGAACGATTTGGACGTGTATGGCGTGGAAAACATCAAGGAAGTGATTGATTTTTTTGAGGGAAATCGTGAGTTGGAGAAAACTGAAATCAATACGCGAGAGGAATTTTTTAAGCACATAGTAAATTGTACCTACGACTTTTCTGATGTGAAAGGTCAGGAAAATGTGAAACGGGCATTGGAGATTGCCGCCGCGGGAGGACATAATCTCATTATGATAGGCCCTCCAGGAGCGGGAAAGACGATGTTGGCAAAGCGAATAGTCTCCATTCTGCCGCCGTTGACCTTGCATGAGGCGTTGGAAACCACAAAGATTCATTCTGTTGCTGGAAAATTGGGGGGCCACATTTCGCTGATGACCGAACGGCCGTTTCGTTCCCCGCACCATACGGTGAGCGATGTGGCTCTTGTTGGCGGAGGCCAATATCCGCAACCAGGAGAGATTTCGTTGGCACACAACGGCGTGTTGTTTTTAGACGAATTGCCCGAGTTTAAGCGTCAAGTTTTGGAAGTAATGCGACAACCGTTGGAAGACAGACGTATCAATATCTCTCGGGCAAAATTCTCGGTGGATTATCCCGCAAGTTTTATGTTGATTGCTTCCATGAATCCTTGCCCGTGTGGTTATTACAACCATCCCGAGAAACAGTGTGTGTGTGGTCCTGGTGTCGTGCAGAAATATCTGAATAGGATTTCTGGACCATTGCTGGATAGAATAGATATACACATAGAAGTCGTTCCAGTTCCTTTTGAAGAATTGTCGAAGAAAACGCAGACGGAAACGAGTGCTGAGATTCGGGAACGTGTGGTGAAGTGCCGTGAGATTCAGCATCGTAGGTTTGCCGAGTTGTCCATTTTCTGCAATGCACAGATGGATGCGAAACAGTTACGGCAATACTGCGTTTTGAACGATGACTGCCAAGCCCTTTTGAAAACGGCTATGGAAAAGTTAGGATTGTCGGCACGGGCATACGACAGAATCATAAAAGTGGCTCGTACCATTGCCGATTTGGCTCAGTCGGAGAATATTGAAACCGAACATTTGGCGGAGGCGATTCAATATAGAAGTTTGGACCGGGAGCATTGGGCAGGGTGATGTGGGCTAATGAAAAGTCCAAAAGTATAAAGCAGCGTTCAAGAGGAAACCAGTTACTTTCGTTTTACCGAAACGGTAATGGGTAGATGGTCGCTGATGCCACCCTTGTAGAATGTTCCCTGATAGGTTCTTCGTGGTGTAGTTTCTCCAGTCTTTGCACTTCGGTCAAGTAAGAACTCATTTTGCACAACGGCGTATTCAACGGAATAATATTTCAAAAAACGACTGCTTACCATCGCTTGATCCAGGAAATTCCATTGTCCCTGGAATTTATAGGTACCTTCGGCTTTTTTGTCCTCAAGACTTATCAGACATTGCTCGCAGTCGGTTCCAACTTTTTTAGCCTGCAATCCTTCCACAATGCTTCTGTCGTCGGGGTAATCATTGAAATCGCCGGAAACGATGACGTATGCGTTGGGATTTTTCGCATACAAACTGTCAATATGCTTACGAACACATTGAGCCACAACCATTCGGTATTGCTCGCTCACATCCTGTCCGCCACGACGCGATGGGAAATGGCATTCAAAAATGTGAACGGTGTCCTTCGTCGCAGTCATTATGCCCGAAACATAGAGAATATCACGAGTTTTACGGTTTTTGTCGTCAAAAACTACTCGCAAAGGACGGTGTGTCAACGGTTTAAACGTTTCTTCGTTATAGAGCAAAGCCACGTCGATTCCCCGAGCATCTTCGGAATCGTAATGTATATAGTTATAATGTAACTTGTATAAATTCGTGCGATGAAGCAAATCTCGCAAACACGTGTCGTTTTCAACCTCACAGAGCCCAATCACGTCGGGGTTGTGCCAATTTTGCGCAGCGGCCACAATCACTTTCGAGATGTTCGTCAGTTTTTTCTGATAGCGATACGAATTCCATTCTCGTTTGGCATTTGGAAGAAATTCATCATCGTTTTTTTGTGGATTATCTGTCGTATCAAACAGATTTTCAACATTATACGACATAAACAAAAAGTCTGGCGCAGACTGGGCGAACATTGCCGAAGCGATACCTGTAAAGGCTATCACGACAGCGACCAATCCTATCAAAAGAAATATGTTATTCCTGTTTCGCTTCATAGTAGTATTCCATTGCGCCAACGTCGGGTTTCCCGTCTTCGGTACGAGAATGATTCAACAAATCAACAGGATGTAAATTGGCATATTCCAGATTACCGATATTCATTGCCTGCGAAAGCGTGTCGAGACGAAACGTCGTATGGCTTGCAAACAGGTTCTTTTCGGAATCATAGAAAAAGTTCTCTTTATAATATGCACTATCCGATTTTGTGTAGGTATCGCGAAGCAAGCAATTCTTGATAAGACACGGAAGCGAGTTTTCGCCATTTTTTGAATTCATGGCAACTTCGTTTGTCATAGTACCAATAATGATAGAATTGAAAAAATATGCTTGCTGTATTGGCGAAAGAATCGTGTCGTCATCGGTGATATAGACCGACGGATAATATTTCCGACCTTGCGGAGTGCCTTCATTATAAATTGTATTATGCACGGAATTGAACCAACCGCCTTGTATGCGTAATACATTGTATTCACAATTCACCCAAACACAGTTATAACTGTCGATGTGGGCGTTTTGTGCATACACGCCATATCCCGACATATTGGAAATTTGCGTGTTGTTTATGTCACACAGAATCAGATTATCGGATTCTCCCTGGAACACCAATCCGTTCACTCCGTTTTTAATCATGGTGAAACAAATTTCGTTGTCCTTGCTTGTCGGTTCAAAAATGATGCTGCCCCATTGCCCAGGAAGCAATTGGTAGGTGTCTTCCAATCTGTCGGATGAGATGGAAATGGGTTTTTCGCCTGTGCCTTTCAATTTCAATGTGCCCCGCACAATAATATTGGAGCCGTAGTGCATATAAATCTTTGCACCACTTTCCACCGTCAAAGTCTCGCCAGCGTTGACAATCAGCGAGTCGTAAATTACATAGGGTTTGTCGGCGGTGAACGTCGTGGTATTTAACGCCGTACCTTTATAATTTATGACGTCCTGTCCCCATGCGGTAAACACCACCTTACTTTGAATAGAATTATATTCCACAACTAAGAAATCCTCGTGGTACAAAGCCGTATCAACCTTTTGAGCGTTGAGTTTCGTCTGCACAAAGACCATAATGCTATCGCCGACGGCAATGTCAATATTTTTGATTTCGGGGCCCTGAACGCCGTTTACATTGATATAAAACTGCGATGATTTCCCTTCGGAAAGATAAATTCTGTCAATTTTTATGATTCCGTCCTGTTCGTTTTTGATTTGAAACCACTGCGTTATGCTACCTTTCTCAGTAAAAATAGTGTCGAAACAGATAGTGTCGGCTGAAAAAGTAAGCACGTTGGACGACTGTGAGGCATAGTGTTCCCGCTCGCACGATGCCCAAAAGAGCAACGAGAAAACCAATCCGACCAACGCTATTCGAAATTTCATGTCTTGTATAACGGAATTCTTCCAAAATTATTTGCCCCAAAGGTATCAAACTATTGTCAATGAAAAAAATAAAAATTTAATCTACTTTTCTGTTGCGTAGTTAATAATAATTCTCTATCTTCGCAATGTTAGTCATTTTGACTTTATGGAGAAAAAAATAGAAAGAGAAATAAATGAATTAACATTGTTTGAAGGGCTTCAACGAGAAGACCTCGTGTACGTGTACCGTGGCCTTTTCTCGCAGGCTATCACCGACAGTATTATTGCACTGACGGAAAACAACCTGACTTTGGTTGGAGAGTCCCCCAAACTGAAGAAACGCGTGTTCTCCATTATGGTCGAATGTCTGCAAAACATTACCCGCCATCAGTTTGTCGATGGTCGTGAAGATGTGACTGCCGATCAGTCGGGTATGTTCGTGATTTGCAACAAGGATAAGTCCTATCAGATGACATCGGGCAATGTAGTCAACAACGAGGCGATTCCCCATTTGACTGAATTGCTTGAAAAAGTCAACTGCCTTGACAAGGACGCATTGAAACTATATTATAAGCAGGTTCTTGAAGATGGAAGTATATCTTCGAAAGGTGGTGCAGGGCTTGGTTTGATTGAGATGGCTCGTAAATCGGGTAATAAGCTGTTTTACTCGTTTGAGAAAATTGATGAGGCAATTTCATATTTTTATATGAACACGTCAATCTCACAACAGCTGGACGAGGTTTCAATAGATTTTATTGATATTCAAGATGTTGTGGCTCTTCATAAATTCATCCTTCAAAAAAATATCATGTTGATTTTCAATGGAGGATTGAATCAGAAAAGTTTGATGGATATTCTTTCGCTTATTAACGAACAAGCGTTTGGTTGTTTGGAACGTAAAAAGAAAATGTACAACGCGATGGTCGAAATGTTGCAAAATGTTGTGAAACATGGAGCAAAACTTGACGTTGAAAAAGAGGGAGGAAATCCTGTGCTCTTTTTCCTTTCACAGAATGGCGATGACTTTATTCTAAGTGCTGGGAACTACGTTCACACAACAACAGTGAACAAAATAAAAGAAAAAATAGAATTCTTAAATTCACTCGAAGCAAAAGAGCTTGAGGATTATTACACCAAATGTTTGCTTAATTTTGACGTAGATAATAGCAAAGAAGCAGGCTTGGGATTTATTGACTTGAGAATCAAGAGTTGTCATAAAATACAATATGAAATAACACCAGTGAATGATACGTTGTCATTCCTGCTAATGCAAGTGACTATTTAATATGGAAGCTCTACGTATAGAAGAAACCGAAGATACACCAAGAATTGTTCTTGATCCCGAAAACAATGAGTTTTCTGTTTCCGGACGCTCGTTGCCAGAGGATTCCGTTGCTTTTTACACTCCTGTGTTTGAATGGCTTCAGCAATACACCGAAGTTGTTGAAAACGACATGGATTTTGTTTTCTTTATGGAATATTTCAATACGTCTTCGGCAAAACAGATTGCTAAAATATTTTTGTTATTGGAAAAAATAAACGAAAAAGTATTCGTTCAGGTAATTTGGAAATGTAAAAAAGACGACGTCGATATGGCTTCATCGGGGATGAGGTTT
>JAEEQV010000118.1:0-7018 GCA_016285445.1 Bacteroidales bacterium | reverse complement strand
TGAAATATACATTTGCACAATTCATCGTAAAATAAAAATTTAATTGAGTTGTCTTCTATCTTTACAAAAAAAAAAATGGCTTACTATCGTCTTCGATATGCAACAAACAATGGTCGTTTTCAACCATGCAGTATGGTTGACGGCATTGTTTATTCTCACAAAACGCCGACGGCATTTCCCCAAAATTCGGGACGATTGGAATCGTTGCTCAAACACGATAAATTATTGCAAGACGAGGATTCGTTCTTCCTCGACATCTGGACTCCCGATTCGCAAGGCATCATAAAACCAGTATTGTTCTGGATTCACGGTGGCGCATTCGTTTCGGGTGCAAGCGGCGACGTGCATAACAATGCGGAAGAACTTGCCCGCAATGCCGACATGGTTGTTGTAAGTCCGTCGTATCGTTTGGGGATTTTAGGAACGAGTTATTTTGATGGCATTCCTCAGCAAAACTGTGGTTTTCACGATATTATAACCGCTTTGGAGTGGACGAATAAAAATATATCGCAATTTCAAGGTGATGCAACCAACATCACCATCGGCGGTCAGTCGTCGGGAGCGTGGTATGTCATGGCAATTCATACATCAAAAAAATTGCAACATTTGTTTCGAAAAACCATGCTGTTTAGTTGGCCAGGAGCCATGAAAGCTATTTCAACGGAACAAGCCGAAGCGATTTATGGACATTTTCTCAAAGAACTACGAAAGCATACCGACGAATCGCCTACGAATGCTCCCATTAACGCGATTTTGCAAGCGCAACGCGTTGTCGGGCAATACAATCATAAGAAATATAAATTCGACGTTCCGTTTTTGCCCAGCATAGAACCCGATTTTGTCCATTCGGATTTTTATACTGCTGTTGAAGACGTTGATAAAAACATATTCCTACAATACACAAAGGACGAATGTGGTATCTACGTGTGTCACAAGCCAATACACCGACGGACACCGCTTTTTATCACTTCATTGTTTCTAAAACGCTACTGTCCGCAAAAACCATATAAACAATTGCGGTCATTCAGAAAAAAACTACACAGCACGTATCATTCCGTGGTTGCAATCACTTCACAATATCTGTTTCATAATCCGGCAAAGCACATTGCTCAAAAAACGTCGAATGCAATTGTTAACGAATTTGATTTTCCAACGCCCAACAACAGAACTGGCTGTTGTCATTGTTTCGACTTGCCGTTCATTTTTGGGAACATTGATTCTTGGAAAAACAGCAATATTTTTTCGGGTTGCAATTTTGACGCAATGAAACAAGAATCTTTGTCGTTACAGGCAAAAATCAAGGTATTTTGTTATGATGAAAAATAAAACAACGTTTTTCGTATAGCAAAAAAAAATTACTCTTTCGTGATAAGAGCAACGGCAAATACGGCAACGCCTTCTTCTCGTCCCACGAACCCAAGTTTTTCCGTCGTTGTAGCCTTTACCGACACAGCATCTACCTCAATTTGTAAATCTTCGGCAATGTTTTGACACATTGCAGGAATGTGAGGAAGCAATTTTGGTCGTTGGCAACAAATAGTTGCGTCAACATTTCCTATCTGCCAATTATTTTGAGCAAGCAATTCGCGAGTCTTTCGCAGAAGGATTCTGCTGTCAATATTTTTAAAATCATTGCTATTGTCGGGGAAATGATAGCCTATATCACGCAAACTTGCGGCACCAAGCAGAGCATCGCAAACGCTATGGATAAGGACGTCGCCGTCGGAATGAGCAACCATGCCAACCGAATGCTCTATGGTAACTCCGCCAAGTACGAATTTACGACCTTCGGCTAATTGATGAACGTCGTAGCCCTGTCCGATACGGATTTTCATTATTTCTCGTTATTGAAGTCGAATACCAATGAGAAACGGAACGTGTTAGCCAACGGAGAATTCTTTCCGTTCACAGGAATCAAGTATGAAAAATCAAGACCGAACACGTTCAAACGAAGTCCTGCGCCAGCAGTAAAATACTTACGGTCGCCTTTGGTCTCTGCTTCATTGAAATATCCTGCACGAACGGCAAATTGATTGTTATACCAATATTCGGCACCGATACCCAACGTAAACTCCTTCATTTCTTCCTTGAAACCACCAGGAGCATCGGCAAACGATTGGAATATACCTTGCGGAACCGATACGTTGTCGTCTTTTCCTGCAACCATCTCACGTGCTTTGGTTGTTTCGTTCGTCTGATAAAGCGGTGGCGTAGGTACCAAAAGTTTGTTTATATCGAAATACACGCCGAATCTGTTATATTGGTCTATTTCCACATTGTAGCCAGCACCCAATTTCATATTTGCAGGAATAAAGTCCTTATTATCTTCGGAATACGAGATTTTTGAGCCAATGTTCGAGAAATTGAAACCAAGAGTCAACAGACCAGGAAGAGAGCCCTTGAAATTTTTGAAATATGTTCCCGAAATGTCAGCAGCAACTGCTTTTCCCGCATGATATCTGTCATCGCTCGGAACAAGGTTTGAATAAATAAAACGTCCCGTCATACCCATCACGAAATTATCTGCCAAGAAGCGTGAATACGAAACGTCAAACGAATATTCTTGAGGCGAGATAGTGTAGCCGGCCTTATTGCCATCCTCGTCGTATGCCTCGATTTCGCCCAACGAGAAATAACAAAGTGAAGCACCGACTGCCTCTTTTTTGTCAAGTTTCTTATATCCAGCAAGATAAATCAAATTAATATCTTTTATGCCAAGATTCGACAACCAAGGCGTGTACGAAAGTCCTACGCCGAAATCATCTTCCTCCATTGCATATTTCGAAGCATTGGAATGTTGAGACCAAACGTCAGATGTTGTTGCCGCACCAGCGTCACCCATTGCACCCGCACGAGAATCGGGCGTGATGGTAAGAAACGAAACTGCCGTGGTTATCACATTATAATGGTCACCATACGATTGTCCACTACTTAGACTACCGTCATCATCAACTTTGAGCTGTGCAAACAATGAAAAGCTGAACAAGATTGCTACCGCCGTTGCTAAAATATGTCGCATTGTCATAAAATTTTCTATTTGCAAATATATACAAAATCCCAAACGCACTATGCAGTTATTTATTGTTTTTGTGGTACTCAAAATAAATAAAGCATAAAAAATTGTTTTTCCGAAAAACAATTTGTACTTTCGCCCGTTAATTGTATCGTATGAGGAACGTAGTGTTCATATTGGCTCTAATAGCGATGGTTGGCTGCCAAAGCGAGTATCAGAAACTTTTGAAATCTGATGATTATAACGCTATTTATGAAGCTGGAGTGAAATATTACGAAGAGAAAGACTTTTATAAAAGTTACGAATTGTTGGAAAAAGCTCTTCCGGCTCTTCGTCTGACCGAAAAAGGAGAAAATATTACCATGTTGTTGGCAAAAAGTTATATGGAAGAAAACGACTACCTCATGGCAGCGTATTATTTTGAGCGTTTTGCCCTCACCTACCCTGCAAGTACGCTAATTGAGCAGGCATACTATTATGACGCTGTTTGTTACTATAACATTTCGCCCGTGGTTACATTAGACCAATCCTATACGGAGAAGTCAATCCAAGCGTTCCAACTCTATCTGAATAAATTTCCGCAAGGCTCATATATTACCGAAAGCAACGAATACATAGGTAAACTTCGTGGCAAATTGGAGGAAAAGGCATATAATAATAGTAAGCTGTTTTACACCTTGGAAGACTACAAGGCAGCTGTGACGGCACTTAAAAACTGTCTGAAGGAATATCCTGACTCAAAATACCGCGAAGAATTGTTATACCTCACGCTACGGTCGTCATTCCTACTTGCCGAAAACAGTGTGGAATCGAAGAAAATGGATAGATACGATATGGCGATTGACGATTATCATTCGTATATTGATGAATATCCGAACGGTCAATGGTCAAAAGACGCGGAAAAAATATATTTGCAAATACAAAAACGAATTAAATAATAAATTTTATAGAAATGGATTACAAAAAAACAAAAGCTCCAGCTTCAACAATTACGAGAGACATCCAAACGTTGGAAAAAGGCACGAACAACATCTATGAGTCAATTGCAATCATAGCAAAACGTGCTGACCAAATCGAAACAGATTTGAAGAAAGAACTTGACACGAAATTGGAAGAATTTGCTTCTGCAAACGACTCTATTGAAGAAACTTTTGAAAACCACGAGCAAATCGAAATCTCAAAATTCTATGAAAAATTGCCAAACCCTGTATTGATGGCAATCGAAGAATTCCTTGAAGATAAGGTATATTACAGACACCCTGAAACAGAAGAAACATTCTAATGTTACAAGGCAAACACATATTGCTTGGCATAACGGGAAGCATTGCTGCTTATAAGGCGGCAATGCTCACTCGTCTTTTGGTAAAACAAGGTGCTACGGTGAAAGTTGTCATGACGCCTCTTGCAAAAGAGTTCATAACACCTGTGACAATGGCCACGCTCAGCAAGAACACCGTTCTGTGCGACTTTTTCCATCACGACGATGGCAGTTGGAACAGCCATGTGGAACTTGGTTTGTGGGCCGACGTATTTGTTGTTGCTCCTTGTACAGCAAACACTCTTGCCAAAATGGCAAACGGCATTGCCGACAATCTGTTGCTGACAAGCTATTTGTCGGTTCGCTGTCCGGTAGTGCTTGCCCCGGCAATGGATATGGATATGTTTGCCCACAAAGCCACGCAACGAAATATTGCCACGCTGAAAAAAGACGGAGTTTCGTTCATAGAGCCCACTTCGGGAGAATTGGCCAGCGGTCTCGACGGGAAAGGTCGGATGGCGGAACCCGAAACAATTACACAATGGCTCTCGAATTTCTTTGAAACAAAAAATTCGATAAAAAAAAAATCCTCATAACGGCAGGTCCCACGTATGAGGCAATTGACCCCGTACGTTTTATTGGCAATCACTCCACGGGAAAAATGGGATTTGCCATCGCCGAAGAATTGGCACAACGAGGTGCACAAGTCACACTTGTGGCAGGACCTGTACAATTAACGACATCACACCCCAACATTACTCGTATTGACGTTACCTCGGCACAAGAAATGTGCGACGTATGTTTGAAACATTTCCCTAAAATGGATGGTGCTATTTTGAGCGCAGCTGTAGCCGACTTTACGCCCGTAACAAAATACGACAAGAAAATTAAGGAAAAACAATCCCTGACTATTGAGCTGAAACCCAATCCCGACATTGCCCAAGAATTAGGGAAAAGAAAGAAAGCAAAGCAATTTCTGGTGGGTTTTGCCCTTGAAACGAACAATGAATTTACCAACGCTCAAGGTAAACTCGAAAAGAAAAATTTTGACTTTATCGTACTCAACTCGTTGGCCGACAAAGGCGCAGGATTCGGGTACGACACCAACAAAGTGTCCATCATAGAACGCAACGGTACGGTTACGAATTATGAATTAAAAAGCAAACAAGACGTTGCAAAAGACATTGCCGACAAGATAGAATCTTGCAATTAGACAAAAAACGGCTGCCACTATGTGACAGCCCTTCCATTATACATTATGGATTCGTGTTGTAGAGACGCGATTAATCGCGTCTCTACCGGAACTACAATCTATTTTTGTATCTATTCTGCGTTCTTTTTAATCAGTTCAATAATATTTTCTACAGATTTTCCTGTTCTCAAACCATCGGCAGGAGTATTGAGGCAATAATCCACTAATCTTTCTACCGTACTTACAGCCACGTGCATACGGGTATCGGACGAAGCATAATAAATGAACACCGTACCATCCTCGTCGGCAATCCAACCATTTGAAAAAGCAACGTTCGAAACGTCACCAATTCGTTCCTCATTTTGCGGAGCAAGAAAATAGCCACCTGGTTGTGCAATAACCTTATCGGGTTGTTCCAAATCGGTCAAAAACATATACAACACGTAGCGAAGCCCAGCAGCCGTATTACGAACGCCGTGAGCAAGATTCAACCAACCACGGGATGTCTTGATGGGCGCAGGTCCCATACCGTTCTTCAATTCATATATAGTATGGTATTGCTTGTTACTGAAAATATGTTCGTCTTCAATTATAGGATTTTTCATATCGGAAATAAATCCAAAGCCGATTCCCCCACCCGAGCCAACTTCAATAAAGCCATCCTGTGGTCGAGTGTACAAAGCATATTTTCCATGTATGAAATGTGGAAACATCACAACATTTCGTTGCTGACCGCTATTAGAAATCAGGTCGGGAAGTCGCTCCCACGTTTTCAAATCCTTGGTACGAACCACGCCGGCATTGGCAACGGCAGAACTTGTGTCGCCCACGGGAGCATCAGGGTCTTTTCGTTCCGTACAGAAAATGCCGTAAATATAGCCATCGTCGTGCTTCGTCAGACGCATATCATACACATTGATATCTGGGTCGTCAGTTTCGGGCAACAGAATTGGTTCGTTCCAGAAACGAAAGTTATCAATACCATTAGGACTTTCGGCAATCGCAAAGAATGACTTTCTATCCCACCCTTCAACACGGGCGCACAACAAATATTTGTCGTTCCACTTCATTGCACCAGCATTGAAAACGGCATTGACGCCAATTCGCTGAATCAGCAAAGGATTACGCTGCAAGTTCAAGTCGAACTTCCAGTTAAGAGGAATGTGCTTATCGGTCAAAACTGGATTCACAAAACGTTGGTAAATACCATTATAATCGGCAGTTGGCTCGTTACGTTTGGTAATCAACGCCTCGTACTCGTTTAGCAACTCGGTACGTTTTGCCTCAGCATTTTTAGGAAACACGTTTGTCATAATACCTATTAATTATAATATGAATAACTATGGTAATATCCATATTTATATCCATACCGATACCCGTATCTGCCATTGTTTTCACTTGAGCCATTGAGTACCAAAGCCATATTCTTGAAACGCTGTTCTTCATAGATTCTATCCAAATCGTCAAGCATTCCGCGTTCCATAAGACCTGCACGAACGACAAACAAAGTTCTATCCGTATATTTCTCAATTATTTGAGTATCAGCAACAATGTC
>JAEEQV010000117.1:0-7107 GCA_016285445.1 Bacteroidales bacterium | reverse complement strand
CAAAGATGTCGAAATCGTTGAAAAATGTGGTGAATCCCGACGATGTGATTGCCCACTACGGTGCCGACAGTCTTCGCTTGTACGAAATGTTCATGGGTCCGCTTGATGCAGTTAAGCCATGGGCTGAAAGTGGCGTGAAGGGTGTGTTCAACTTCCTTTCACGTGTGTTCCGTTTCTTCAGCGAGAAAGAAAACGTGGTTGCCGGTCTGCAAGACGACAACGCCGTTGTGAAGGAGCTTCACAAAACAATAAAGAAAGTTGCCGACGATATAGAAAATCTTCGTTTCAACACTGCCATTTCTCAAATGATGGTGTTCACCAACACGTGCTACAAGGCAGGAAAAGTTTCGGTGGAAACGGCCCAGACGTTTGCCAAAGTGCTTGCTCCGTTTGCTCCGCACTTGGCTGAGGAATTATGGAGTATGTACGGCGGTGCTGAATCGCTTGCTTACGAGCCATGGCCTGTATGCGACGAGTCGAAACTGGTTGACGACACCGTGATTTATCCAGTTTCATTCAACGGGAAACGTCGTTTTGAAATGGAATTTGCGAAATCGGCAACTCCCGATGAGGTTCAATCTACGGTACTTGCCGACGAACGTACAATCAAGTGGCTCGATGGCAAACCAACGAAGAAAGTGATTGTCGTTCCAGGAAAAATTATCAATATAGTTTTGTAATGAGATACGCAAAGATTCCGAACAAACTATTTGAAAAAAATAGGGATAAGGTATTAAAACTGCTGCCGACAAATAGCTCGGCAGTTGTTTTTTCAAACCCGCAAATGCCAAGAAACGGGGATGAATTTCATACGTATCGTCAAAATTCGGATTTCTTTTATCTCACAGGAATTTGTCAGGAAAAATCAGTCCTAATCCTTTCCAATGCGGGAGAACAGCACGAATATCTGTTTTTGCTCGAAGCGAAACCAGAACTGGAACAATGGGAAGGCAAAAAGTTGCAAAATGATGAGGCAGAATCCATTTCGGGAATAAAAAACATTTTTACTCTTTCGCAATTCAATGAAATTTGGAATGAACTTGCACAAAAAAGTGACTATCTTTTTTATGGTCTCAACAACAATCCTCGTTTAAAAACTGACTTACTGTTGCCCGACAAACTTTTCGGTCAGGAACTTGCCGAGAAATGGAAAAATAAGGATGTGCGAAGTCTTGATGCAATTATGACAGAATGTAGGATTGTGAAGGAACTCGAAGAAATTGCACTTATCAAAAAGGCGTCGGACATTACTCGGGAAGCGTTTTTCGATATTTTGCCACATGCAGTAGGTGGATTGTACGAATATGAATTAGAGTCTATTATGACGAGCTGCTTTATTCGCAATGGAGCCGAAGGACACGCGTTCAGCCCTATTATTTCCAACGGTGAAAACACATGTTATCTGCATTATATAAAAAATGACCAGAAACTTATAAATGGCAATCTCCTTTTGATGGATTTTGGCTCCGAATATGCAAACTACGCGAGCGATTGCACTCGAGTGTTACCAATTGGCGGAAAATTCAGCACGAAGCAGAAAAAATATTACAATGCCGTATATTCCGTTTTCAAGGAAATTCGAAACTTTTATGCTCCGGGAAAGACGATTGAAGAAGCGCAAAAAGAAACGTGCAAGTTGATTCAGGAAGAGCTCCTTTCTCTCAAACTCATAAGTAAGTCTGATATATACAATAGAGGCGAAAAGCCCGCATATTACAAATACTATATGCACAATATCTCGCACTTTATCGGTCTCGATACACACGATGTAGGCGAAAAAGATGTTGTGTTACGACCAGGTATGGTTATTAGTTGTGAGCCAGGTATTTATGATTTGGAGAATAAAATAGGTATTCGCCTTGAAGATACACTTGTAATCACCGAAAACGGCAATCTTGACTTGATGGAATCCATTCCAATGAATCCCGAAGATATAGAATACCTAATGAACACTACTTCTTTATATACACCTCATCAAATCTCAAAATAAATAGCTTATTCGTATGCAGTCCTTTTACATACGGACGAACGAGATTGTATAACACTCCGTCGTAATTCAAGAAATTGGGGACACGAGATTCTGAGATTTCATAATCTATATGTTCTGGAAGTTGTTGTAAGATACGAGATATTTCGTTTCCCGAAATGAGCAGAAGAGCATCGGCTTTCCCCTGAATGAACAGTTCTGAAGCCTCCTGCAAAGAATTGGTGCGAACAAACCTCAACGTATCCAAGTATGGCAAATGATTTCGTTTCTTGTCTCGCATAAAAAAGTTGTTGCTTCGTGTGAACAAGAATTGTGAGGAATCAGCCTGATATTGAAACGGTCCTACGCCGACAGTAGATTTTGTGCCATACATATCAACTGCTTCATAAGGAATGATGGCTGCCGCCGGATGCGCCAAGTTTTGAATAAACGTGGGAGATGGTCGGTTCAGTGTGATTTTCAACGTATGTTCGTCAATCACCGTGATTCCTTCTATACGACTTGTATCTCGTTGTGCGTCAGTCATCGAGAAATATTTCATGGCCCCTTGAATATGATATACCGTATTGGTAAAATTTTCTATTCCAAATTTGGGATTCGCCAAAAGATGAAAGGTATATTTCACATCGTATGCAGTTACATTTCTTGTTTCTTGAGCATTGTTGAAACATTCATCCTTTTGAAACTGAGCCGTCGTATCTAAATGAAAAACATAGACTAAACCTGTATTATCAACGTCCCACGACTCGCAAATCGCATTTTCAATCGACAAAGTTACAGGGTTGTACTGAAAAAGTCCCGTATAGAAAATGCTTGCCATGCTTTTCTCTAACTCTCCATTCAAATTGGGAGCAAAAATATACGGATCGAAGTTCACGTCATAAACGGGGATGGTAAGCGTTCCGCCAAATTTTTCGTCCTGTTCGTCTTTTTGCGAAGCACACGAACAAATAATCATAGCCATTAAAACTATTGACAGAACTTTTTTCATATCATATTTTGTCAAAAAGAGCGTTGAGTATGTTCTTTTGTTGACGAGTAAGTTTTTCTCGATCAATTCGTTGCACAAATGAAACATTTTCGTTTTCTGACAATCTTTTCTGACAGTCAGCCAGCAAACTATCATTGGGAAGCACTATTTTTACAAAGAAATTGATGTTCTTCATAAAATCGACCAACGGAGCACCGTATCCCTGATTGTCAATTACGGAAACATTAAGTTTTCGCAATTCGTCCCATGACGAAAAATAACTGAGCGAAAAAGGGATTTTGTTCACCAGCACCTCATGTGGTTTTTGTGCTTGTAAATCTATCGATAACAATTGGTTAAGCAAAGAATAAAATTGAAATTCGTCGCAGTTGGTCGCTACCGCAAAGAGATCATATTTTTCTAAATGAGAAGTATTTTCTATTTTTTTAATCTTTGCCATTATTTAAAATCTTTCAAGAAAAATAATAAACTCAGCCAGAACTCCTCGCTTGAGTCAGAGTTCCACCAAAGACAACGGGCGCCGTGCATTCCACCAGAACTTTCGGGACGAAACAGAACACTTTTTGAACTGGTAATTCCATCCGCCAATTGAGAAACGTAGGAATATTCACTTCGTGGACACGCAATATATGTAGGCGTATTCAATCCTTTCAGATAATTTGCCATGCTAAAATCGCTAAAAAACTCACCTGGACTATATGCGATAACAGCTTGAATATCTTTTCTATCCTTAGCTACTTTGAGACATAGTGATGCCGAAAACGAGCTTCCCATTAGAAATATTTTTGCTGAAGAATCCATCGCATAAACATGCTCAATTGCTGCAAGAATATCTTTTTCACAATCCATCATAGAAATAGCATGTCCACCCAAACGAGCACGCATAGCCGTTTCGTTGTTTATGTAATTCACCTCGTTTCCATATCGAAGGTCAACGGCAACACAATTTATGTCAAGTTTTATTATACGAGAAGCTATTTGCTGAAACTCTCCTCGGCTGTAATCAGCTTGGTGGAACATCAGCATATACTTATTTGATTCCGCAAATGTTTCGTAAAAATCCGCCGTAACCTCCAATCCGTCAGAAGCTTTAAAAGTCAGCAAACGCTGTCCGTAAGCCAATGAACAGACAAGAAACAAGGAAAAAACATAAATACATTTTCGCATTGTAATCACAGAATCAAAATTCATAAAACTACTCTTTACAAAGATGAGATTTTTTTGATAATTATCTTTCTTTTGGAGAAAAAAAACACCGATGTGGATTAAAAATGGCGATAAATTCCTCAAAAACTCTCTCTGCTGCGAAAGAATCTGTTCCATTGAGGATATCTTTTTGTATATTATTTACTTAATGTGCCTCCAACCAATTTTTCCCGACACCGACTTCCGCTATCAAAGGAAC
Organism: Bacteroidales bacterium; assembly: GCA_016285445.1. Taxonomy (GTDB): domain Bacteria; phylum Bacteroidota; class Bacteroidia; order Bacteroidales; family UBA1715; genus UBA1715. The sequence goes on along the minus strand of JAEEQV010000117.1, from coordinate 2,724 downwards.
AGAAAGTGATACGGCTCCCTGCATTCCTTCGGTGACAATGGTTTTCATTTGTTCCAATTCGTCAGGAAATACGTCGAAATTCAATTCGTCGTGAACTTGCAAAATCATTCTGCTTCGTAAGTGTAGGGCATCAATTTTTTCTTGAATGTGAATCATCGCAATTTTTATGATATCGGCAGCCGATCCCTGAATGGGGGCATTTATGGCATTTCGTTCCGCCAAGCCGCGTATCGTGGCATTTTGCGAATTGATATCGGGTGTGTAACGACGGCGTTTGAACATAGTTTCCACGTAACCCAGTTCACGGGCATTTTGTATGTACGAATCCATCAACGCCTTTACTTTCGGATAATTTGCGTAATAGCTGTCAATCAGTTCCTGTGCCTCTTTGCGAGGAATATTGAGTGTTTGCGACAAGCCGAACGCCGTAGTTCCGTAGGAAATGGCAAAATTGGCTGATTTCGCCTTTCGACGTTGCTCCGAAGTTACCTCATTGAGCGACAAGCCGTAAATTTTTGCCGCCGTGGCACGGTGAATATCTTCGCCGTCTTGGAATGCCTTTACAAAATGTTCGTCACCCGAAAAATGGGCAATCAGACGCAATTCTATCTGCGAATAATCTGCCGAAAGGAAATAATTGTCGGGCTTGGACGGAATAAACACCTTACGGATTTCCCGTCCCATTTCGGTACGAATAGGAATATTTTGCAGGTTGGGATTCGTGGAACTCAATCGTCCCGTTGCCACCACCGCCTGATTGAACGAAGCGTGAATGTTGCCCGTACGCTGATTTACCAATGCCGGCAAGTTGTCAATGTAGGTTGACAGCAATTTCTTCATTTCGCGCCATTCCAGAATCAACGGAACAACGGGGTGAGCGTCACGCAACTTGTCGAGCACTTCTTCGCCCGTGGCATATTGTTTCGTCTTGGTTTTCTTGGTTTTGTCGGTTATCTCGAGTTTGTCGAACAGCATTTCTCCCAATTGCTTGGGTGACGCAATGTTGAATCGTTCGCCCGTCAATGCAAAAATCTTTTCTTCTATCTGCGAAACGTCCGATGAGATTTTTTTCGACAATTCACGCAACACTACCGTGTCGATGCGCACGCCCGCCATTTCCATCTTGCTCAACACTGGAGCCAGCGGACACTCAATGTCGGCATACAGGTCGTATTGCCCCAAATTGTGTAATTCCTTCTCCAACAACGGCATAACTCGCCAAATTGCATCGGCTTGCTCGCCAAAATAATTTTTCAACTGCTCAACAGGCATATTGGCAAATTGAATCTGATTGTATTTTTCACCCGTAACAATCTCTATATTAGTGATTTCCTCGTGCAAATGCTGACGAACGATAGTGCCGAGGCCGTGGTTTAATTCTGGTTGCAAAACGTAGTGAGCCAACATACAATCGTGCAACTCGCCTCCAAGTGTGATTCCGTATTGTGAAAATACTGAAACAGAGTGTTTTATATTATATGAATACTTTTTATTGCATGATGCGAAGATAGATTTTAATTTTCCTACGGTATCCTTCGCTTTATCATCGTCTAATGGGAAGGGAAGGTAATATGCCTCATGTTCTTTCCACGAGAAGGCAATGCCGATAATTCGTGCTTTTATTGATTCTGTTGAGGTCCCACAAAGTACGAATGAGAATGCAAGTTGTTTTGAGATGCTCTTCGCAAATGCGTCGATGTCAGTAACAATGCGGTACGAGGCATTATTTTTTATTGCTGCTGGAGTTTTTGTCGTTTCCTGTGGCTCGGCAAATAAGTCCAATTGCATAGTATCCACGGGCTTTGGAGCGGGTTTCGCCACCGTTTGCGTGGGAACGTCTGTTGCCTGCAACATTTTTTGAGCCAAACCGAAAAATTCAAGTTCCTTGAACTTCGCTTTCAAAACGTCCACATTGTATGGCTCCTTTTCAAAATTAAAGTCTGAGAATGTTACGGGAACTGTTGTACAAATCGTGGCCAGTTGCTTTGATAGCAACACTTGCGACTTGTAGTTTACGAGATTTTCCTTTTGCTTGCCTTTTAATTTGTCAATGTTTTCGTAAATGCCTTCAATGCTGTCGAACTGTGCAATGAGTTGTTTTGCCGTTTTCTCGCCAATGCCGGGAGCTCCGGGAATGTTGTCGGAACTGTCACCCCAAAGTCCGAGTAGGTCAATGACTTGATCGGGACGTTGGATGCTGAACTTTTCAGCTACTTGTTTTGGTCCCATAATGTCAATACCCGAGTGCCCCAGACGATACATGTGAACTTTTTCCTCTACTAACTGAGCGTAGTCTTTGTCGGGCGTAACCATATACACCATAAATCCTTCACGAGCGGCTTGTTTTGCAAGTGTTCCGATGATGTCGTCGGCCTCGTAGCCTTCCTTTTGTACCACGGGAATGTTCATTGCCTTGACAATCTCGATGACCTCGGGAATGGCAGCTTTCAAATCTTCGGGCGATGCCTGACGATTTGCCTTGTATTGTTCATACATTTCGTGACGGAACGTTTTCCCCACAGGGTCGAAAACCACACCGATATGCGACGGCTTTTGTTTTACAATCAAGTCGTTAAGCGTATTGACAAAACCAAAAATGGCCGATGTGTTGACACCTTTGGAATTGAAACGAGATGAATTTATAAAAGCGTAGTATCAGCGATACAAAACCGCATGATTATCTATCTGAAACAGTTTTTTTTGTTATATATAAAAATTGCTCGT
>JAEEQV010000116.1:0-7108 GCA_016285445.1 Bacteroidales bacterium | reverse complement strand
TCGCAATTTTTGTTCAACGTTTCTATCGTATATCGAATTGCTCCAACTTCAACCGAAACCATGCTGACGAATCGCTGACTGGTAATCAACAGACGAGTTTTGTCGGGCATTTCTACCTCACATTGTTTCGACAACGTGCCTTCCTTCATATTCAAGACACGCTCAAACGAGCGGATCTTCCCCTTTGCCAACTCGAGCAATTTTCCGTTCACCCACGTATGAATGCCCGTCCAATTGGGAGCGTTGATGACTTTTGCGAAATAATCGGGATAACCGTTTTTCCACCAACCCACACGAGTCTTATCGGGGAAAAACACACCTCCGATATAGTTTCCTTGCAACGTTTTTCCAGAGTATGCCTCCTCAAAATTTGCCCGTTGCCCCATATGTCCGTTCCCAATACTGAAAATACTCTCCGCTATCATCTGACGGTCTGCGTCAAACTCTCGTTCTATGATATTCCACTCGTCTTCTACAAACATTTTCTTTGTTTTTTGTTCCGACACAAAGGTACAAACAGAAATCTGTTATTTTAGACAATAAATGAGATTTTTATTCGTCAAAATTTGCAGAAATAAGACAATACGTTATTTTTGTGGAGAAATAAATCTTGAGAATGAAAAAATTACTTCTTGCGCTCATATTATGGATGATTTCGTCTTGCGTTTTTTCACAAACTGCAAATTTCATCTTGCAAGACGATTCTCAAAAAATCCTTTGTTACACAGGGAATGCAACGAGAAACACCACTGCTTCGTTCCGAAACAAGTCAACGGGCTTTGGCGACGATTTCTTTTACGTGTGGAACTTTGGTGACAGTTCAATTGACTCGGTAAAAATCACCAAGACTGTTTCGGAGAACGCCTCGCACGAATACAGAACTGACGGCTTGTTTACGGTGAAAATGTTTGCCGTTAGTTCAAAATCATTTCCCGACAGCATCAAAAATGCCACTATTCTAAATGTCGATTTCATTTCAAACACGACAAACGATTCGGTAAATATTTCCGTATCATACAAGACAACAACAACGTATCAGTCAAACCTTCGTATTCCCAAATCGGAGTTTGCCCGTAAAACTTTGCCCTACGATATGGAAGTGTATAGTCCTTACGTTTCGGGCAACAATTTCAAATACGAGATTGACGACCCGAGCACCGATGACACACACACGGGAATTGAGTCGTTCGTGTATATTTTCAACGTAAACACAGAAAACTTCAAACCGCATAAAAACGATATGTGGAAATACTATTGGAGCATTTACGATGGAAAGACGCTTGTAAAGGAATTCGACATTGACTCGTTGGAATATCGCTACACATTTCCTCGCGAGAATTATAATCCTGGCTACAACGTTACTCTCAAAATAGCGCTCGACAGTTCTAAGTTCGAAGACCAAAACGACCTGCTCACCTACGATTTGGCAGAATGTGTCGCAAGCCAAACTATTCCAATTAAAGTGACGGATTATTTCTATGACGAAAGTTCACGGACAAACGACGACATTGACGACAGAAAAAACTCAATTCCTAACGTGTTCACTCCTGGAGGAAACGACGAAAACGAGGTGTTCTATTTCAACACAAACGGTATCGACACCTTCACTCTCTGGATTTACAACAACAACGGAACATTAGTTTATAAACAAGTGGCAAAAACAATTTCTTGGACAGGTGATGACAATTCTGGTCACGAATGCCAGTCTGGCACATATTATTATGTTGTAAAATCGACGAACGGCGACAAACGACACAACACCGCCGGACATATTCAGTTATTCCGCCAAAACTAATGAGGCAATGCAATCATTATTCAAGAAATATACAGAAACCGTATATTTTATTTTGCTTCTTCTTTGCTGCAGTGGCGTAATCTGGGGCAATTTCTGCATCACGCTCGTCACGTCAGTATTGTTCCTGTTTTGGATATGCAACGGAAATTTCACGCAAGGTTTCGCCACGCTCACTCACAGAAAGACGTCACTGTTCTGTTCCATCATTTGTTTGGCGATATTACTGCGGCTTGCCGTGCAAATACCCGACGAAGACGCCCTTCACGGACTGATAAAATATATTCCCCTCTTTGTTTTCATTCTCACGATAGGATGCCAAAGCGAGCTACAAAAAGAACAATTTCATCGTATAATGATGGTATTTGTTCTCTCTTTATTTATAAATACTATTGTTTGTTTCGTTCATTTTATTGTTACTCATACCGACACGGAGAATTTCAGAAATATTAGTTGGTTTATGTCATATCTTCGTTTGTCGTTATTTGTATTATTAGGTATTGCGATTTGTTCACATTACTTATTTTATCAAAAGGACATACTACTCAAACGCTATGAAAGAATCGGCTTGACCGTTGCCTTACTTTGGTTTGTGTCATTTTTAGTTCTTCTCAAGTCATTTACGGCCTACGTCATATTTGCATTCTTGTTTTTGTATTTCATTCTTTATCAAATACATAAAACGAATAAAAAACGAATTGTCATTTTAGGATACAGCATTATTGCCGTTGGCATTTTGAGTGTTTTTCTCGGAATTTATTCCGAAGCACGTTTTTTTCTACATCCCGACAAAGTTGAGATGGAAAATCTTGAAAAATCCACGCCTTACGGCAATGCTTATACACACGAGAAAGGCAGTCAGGTGGAAAACGGGCATTGGGCATATCTTTACGTTTGTCGCCAAGAGCTTGAAGAGTCGTGGTCGGCTCGCACGGGGCAATCCGTTTGGGAACAAAATGAAATCGGGCATATAACCTATTACACGCTCATTCGTTATATGGCCTCGAAAGGATTACGGAAAGATGCCACTGATTTCCAGAAACTGAGCGATGCCGACATTGACGCTGTAAAACAAGGTTTTACCAATTATAGATTTTTATCAAATTCCAATCCGCGAAAACGTTTGTACGAAATCTGCTGGGAATGGTTCAATTACCTTCACGACGGCAATCCCAACGGACATTCCATTACGCAACGGATAGAATTTCTGAAATGTGCATTTTCCACGTGGACCGACAATTTTTGGTTTGGAACTGGGGGCAAGATTCAATCCGAAATGTTTGCCCACTACCAAATAGCCGACAAACAACTGACCAACGACCATTGGTGCCTGCCACACAATCAATGGATGTTTTTTGCCGTTTCGGGCGGTGTTATCGGACTGATTTTGTTTGTAGTTTGTTTTATCGGAATGTTCGTCTTTTCTCGCCCCAAATGGAACACGATAACCATAGGATGGTTTATCATAGCGACAATCTCATTTTTCACCGAAGACACTATCAACAGCGAAGCAGGACAAGCATTCTTCGGACTGATGGGAGCAATTGTGTTGTTTGCGCAACCAAAACAAGAAACTATTCTTCAATAATTCCTCCTGCAACCAAATCGTCTCCTTCGTAAAATACTGCCGACTGCCCCGGAGTTACCGCCCATACGGGATTCTCAAAATGAACCTTGCACAGTCCCGATTCCATTGAAGTAATGGTACACGGAGCAGGTTGCGTATTGTAACGGATTTTCACCGAAAGATTGTCAATGTCTTGCAAACTCTCGTATTTTGAGAAATATAAATTCGACACGAGCAAATCGTTCGTCAGCAAATCGTCGCGGAAGCCAATGGTAATCTTATTTGTCTCTTTGTCAACATGTTGCACGTAGGCAGGAACTCCCAGGGCAATTCCCAACCCTTTTCGTTGTCCTATGGTATAAAACGGATAGCCCTCGTGCGTGCCGAGTTTCTTGCCGTCCATAGAAACATAGGTTCCTTTTTTCACTTTTTCTGAGAAATCTGGCACATATTGTTTCAGAAACGAGCGATAATCATCGTCGGGAATAAAGCAAATCTCCTGACTTTCAGCCTTTTGTACAAGTTCCACGAATCCATATTTGTTTGCCAATTCTCGAATCTCCGATTTTTGATATTGGCCAAGCGGAAACATCGTCTTTGCCAATTGTTCCTGCGACAAATGCCACATTACATACGACTGGTCTTTTGAAATGTCAACGCCACGAGTGACGAAATATCGTCCGTCCTTGCACGAAATCTGCGCATAATGACCTGTCGCAATTTTCTCACAGCCTAATTCCTCGGCTTTTTGCAAGATGGATTTCCATTTCACGTTGGGATTACACACCACGCACGGATTGGGTGTGCGGGCATTCATATATTCATCGACGAAATTCTTTACGACGCAGTTCTTAAATTCCGTGCGAACATCGACTACATAATGTGGAATGCCGATTTTTTCGGCGAAAGCACGTGCATCGTCAACAGCTTTGGAACTACAACAGCCGTTTTCTATTTCACCGCTATTCCACAACTGCAACGTAATGCCAACAATGTCATATCCTTGTTCCTGCAACAGCAACGCCGTGACACTGCTATCAATGCCACCACTCATCGCCACAGCCACTTTCATAGTCTCCATCGTTTCTTTTTGAATGTCCAAAATAGAAAAAAAGGCTGTCAAAACAAATTTGGCAGCCCTCTTTTTTCAACGAACATATTTTATTTTTGTTCTTCTGGTCTTGGTTGACGAGGAGGTCTTTCCATCAACGCTTTTCTTGAAAGTTTGAATTTACCTTTCTCTATACCAATCAGTTTCACTTCAATCACATCGCCTTCCTTCAAGTAATCAGAAACTTTGTTCACACGTTCCCATGCGATTTCCGATACGTGAAGCAAACCGTCTTTTTGTGGTAAGAACTCGCAGAAAGCACCAAATTCAACGATTGATTTCACCGTTGCCTTGTAAACTTTGCCAACTTCTGGTTCTTGTGAAATACCAAGGATGTATTCCTTAGCGGCATCCATACCTTCTTTGTTGTTACCCGAAATCTCAACAATTCCAAATCCGTCAACTTCTTCAATTGAAATGACAGTATTCGTACGGGCTTGAAGTTCCTGAATGTTTTTACCACCCGAACCGATAACGGCACCGATATAATCCTTGCCAATCTTCAACGTCTCGATTCTTGGAGCGTGTGGTTTCAAATCGGCACGTGGTTCAGCGATTGTTTCGGTGATTTTACCCAAAATGTGCAAACGACCTTCTTTTGCCTGATTCAATGCCTTTTCCAATACCTCGTATGACAAACCGTCAACCTTGATATCCATCTGCGTTGCAGTGATACCGTCAGCTGTACCAGTTACCTTGAAGTCCATATCGCCAAGGTGATCTTCGTCACCAAGAATATCCGACAATACCGACCATTTCACATTTCCCTTGTCGGTAATCAAACCCATTGCAATACCGGCAACCGGTTTCTTGATTTTTACACCTGCATCCATAAGAGCCAATGTACCAGCACAAACAGTTGCCATTGAAGAAGAGCCGTTCGATTCCATAATATCCGACACTACGCGAACGCAATATGGATAATCAGCAGGAATCATTCTTTTCAAGGCTCTCCATGCCAAGTGACCGTGACCGATTTCACGACGACCTACACCACGTTGTGCCTTTGCCTCACCTGTTGAGAATGGAGGGAAATTGTAATGAAGTAAGAATCTTTCTCTATCTTGAATCAATACTTCATCAATGATTTTTTCATCTTGTTTTGTACCAAGTGTCACGCTCGTCAACGATTGTGTTTCACCACGTGTGAAGATTGATGAGCCGTGAGGGCCTGGAAGATAGCCAACTTCGCACCAAATAGGACGGATATCGGTTGTCTTACGACCATCCAAACGTTTTCCTTCGTCCAAGATGCAACGACGCATAGCTTCTTTTTCAACAGCATGATAATAACGGTTTACCATTTCTGCCTTTGCTGCTGCCTCTTCTTCGTCCATAGAAGCAAGATATTCATCTCTGATTGCAGAGAAGTTTGCTTCACGTTCGTGTTTGTTTGTATTTTCCGATGCTGCAACGGCGTATGCCTTGTCGTAGCACTTGTTCCAAACGTCTTGGCGAAGTTCTTCGTCGTTTTCTTCGTGACAATATTCACGTTTTACCGTTTTACCAACTTCTGCCATCAACTCGTTTTGAGCGACGCACATAGGTTTGATTGCTTCGTGAGCGAATTTCAACGCATCGAGCATTTCTGCCTCAGAAACTTCATTCATCTCGCCTTCAACCATCAAAATGTTATCGTATGTAGCACCAACCATAATGTCGATGTCGGCACGTTCCATTTCCTCGAATGTCGGATCAATAACCAATTTGCCGTCAACACGGGCAACGCGAACTTCTGCTATCGGGCCACCAAACGGGATGTCCGATACTGCCAATGCAGCAGAAGCAGCCAATCCAGCCAATGCATCAGGTTGGTTCTTGCCGTCGGCAGAAATCAAAAGCACGTTCACGAATGTCTCAGCATGGTAATTGTCTGGGAACAATGGACGCAATGCTCTATCGACCAAACGAGCGGTTAAAATTTCATAATCTGAAGCTTTTCCTTCTCTCTTAGTAAATCCACCCGGAAATCTTCCAAACGAAGCGAATTTCTCTTTGTACTCAACAGTAAGTGGCATGAAATCAGTACCTGGAACTGCATCTTTTGCACTACATACGGTAGCCAAAACCATTGTGTCGCCCAAACGAACTACGACAGAACCATCGGCTTGTTTCGCCAATTTTCCCGTTTCGATTTCGATAGTACGACCATCACTTAATGTGATTACCTTCTTAAAAACTTGTAACATATCGTATTTTTTTTGTGTATATAAATTCGACTATTATAAATAGGAAAAGGCAACTTGAAAAAATTGCCTTCCCACTAATAGATTTTGTATCGTAAAATTATTTACGAATATTCAATTCCTTAATTAAGCTACGGTATTCTTCTATGTCGTGGTCTTTTAGGTAAGTCAACAAATTACGTCTTTTACCAACCAACTTCAACAAAGCACGTTGTGTAACGAAATCTTTGTGGTTTTCTTTCATTTTTTCAGTCAAAGCATTGATTCTTTCAGTGAAAATAGCAATCTGACACTTCGTAGAACCTGAATCATTCGCTGACTTTCCAAACTTCTTAATTATTTCAGCCTTTTTTTCTGTAGTTAAATACATAATATTCTATATTTTCTCTATAACTCGTTTTTCAAGACGCAAAAGTAAATGTTTTTCTTGAATTACAATACCTCGCCTTGTT